>NZ_JAUBRP010000019.1:32956-91366 GCF_036701935.1 Microcoleus sp. M2_D5
ATGCCTGTGCCACAAGTGGACATGGGGAAGATGCCTGTGCCACAAGTGGACATGGGGAAGATGCCACAAGCAGTCACAGGCAAGATGCCTGTGCCACAAGTTCAATGATGCTGATTTCGGGATATTCTGGTATCGGCAAATCAGCTTTGGTGCAAGAATTATACAAACCGATTACTCAACATCGCGGTTATTTTATCTCCGGTAAATTTGACCAATATCAGCGCAACATTCCCTACAGCGCAATTGTCAGCGCTTTTCAGGATTTAGCCAAACAACTGTTGACAGAAAGCGAAGCAAATCTCAATGAATGGCGGGAAAAACTATTAGCAGCATTGGGAATAAACGGTCAAGTCATGATTGACGTGATTCCTGAAATTGAATTAATTATCTGCCAGCAACCCGCGCCGCCCGAATTGGGTGCGGCTGAAGCGGAAAATCGCTTTAATTTTGTCTTTCAAAACTTCATTAAAGTTTTTACCAAACCCGAACATCCTTTGACAATATTTATCGATGATTTGCAGTGGGCTGACGGGGCATCTCTGAAACTGATGCAACTGCTGATGAATGCTTCGTCAACAGGACTGTTTTTAATTGGGGCTTATCGGGATAACGAAGTTTCTGCTGCTCATCCGTTAATGCTAACAATTGAAGAGATTGTCAAAAATGGGGCAAAGGTCGATCGCATTTTCCTGTCACCTTTGGATTTGGCATCTGTGACTCAACTGATTGCCGATGCCCTGAATTGCCCGGAAACAAGAGTCAAATCCCTTGCCGAGTTAGTGTTTTTCAAGACGGGCGGAAATCCTTTCTTTATGAATGAATTTCTCAAATCTCTTTATACAGAAGGACTGTTACAATTTGACTTTACTCCTCTGCCTCACCAGGGAGGGACACCAGGGGGTTTGCAGTGGGATTTAGAAGAAATTCAAGCGAGGAATTTCACTGATAATGTTGTCGAGTTGATGGCTGGCAAAATTGGCGTTGCTGAATTAAGGTAGGATTTGTGCGGTCAAGGGATGTTTTGGCTACCCGATTTGCCTCGCTTGAGCGCGATTGCAATGATACGATGGATAGGGAACCGGAACATCCCAAAACTTAAGATAATGAATGACTAAGCGAATTGAATGTTTGAGCATTTCTCCCGACTTAGAATAGCACAGGGTCTTGCGATGAAGCCGGGCCAAATAATGTCGTAGTCGCGTATTCTCGCCCTCTACTAAGCGTCATGTAAGTTTTACAGATAATTTTGTCTCCATCTGGAATAAAGATCGGGTAAACTGGCCATCCATCTGTGATATAAAAGTAACATTTCCAATTGCCAACTAACGCCCATAGTGGCCAAAAAGTTATAGCACTATGAGATCCCAATACCCATCCTAAAATCCCTGGCTGAAAGTGATCTACGCCTGTCCAGAGCCAAATATTATTTTTTTTACCAACAAACGTTTCTAGTTCATCAAGTTCTCCCACCAGGGGAATTGTGTCTGGTTCGTAAGCTAAGGCGAGCAATTCTCCTACTTGCTTAACCCAATTTATAATGCTGGTGTGATGTACCTCATGCAAATCCTCTCAATTGCTCGAAAAACCATACCATTGACATACATTTTGAGACATTCACGTTTAACTTCTTCTGAGTAACCTTTATGAGGTTGGTAGCAATCTATAAATTGTCTGCCACAACCGACACAAATATAATTCTGTTTACCTTTTTTATGACCATTTTTATTAACATGAGTTGACTGACATTCAGGACATTGCATAAGCTCTGCGTTTTTTGAAGTGTTATTTTTTGGCGCTCGCACGCCTTATTTATCATACCCTAATTCAGCAACGCCGGATTCTCGTTGCAGACGACGCTTTTGACAACCGTCAACTGCTGGTTAAGCTGCTTTGCGCGCTCGGTTTTGAAGTTTACGAAGCCAAAAATGGGATGGAAGCAATAGAAAAGTGGGAGCAATATTCGCCGCACTTAATCTTTATGGATATGCGGATGCCGGTGATGGATGGGTATGAAGCAACCAAACAAATTAAAGAGGGCAACCACAGGGGGATTGCCCCTACGGAAAACGAGGATTTTGTAGGGGTAGTGCCCCCGTGCCTACCCCAGACAGCAATTATTGCCATAACAGCAAGTAGTTTTGAGGAAGAGAAAGCCGTTGTCCTTTCTATCGGCTGCGATGATTTTATTCGCAAACCATTTAGAGAAGCAAACATATTTGATGTTCTGCACAAACATATCGGGGTGCAATTCGTTTTTGAAGAACTAAATGCTGCCCCCAGTTTCACAGAAAATGAAGTAAATGTATTGACAAAAAGCGCGTTTTCTGAATTGCCTCCTGAGTTAGTAGCCAATCTTCAGCAAGCCATTAGCAACCTCGATTTGGAACAGATGCACACAGTCATCAGTCAAATTCGCGAAATCAATCAGCCCTTACCGAGGGCGAGTGCAGCTTGCATTAAAAATTTTCAGTACGAACAGTTGCTAAATTTAATACACACATTGAGGGATGAGACATGAACAAAAACCTCAGTTTTACCCGCGAAGAAAGTATTTTAGTTATTGATGATTGTCCTGAGAATTTAAACCTTTTAAGCGGGATACTATCGGCCGCTGGGTATAAAGTTCGCTTAGCTCCCAGTGGGAAATTAGCTCTTAACTTTATCAATGCCAACTTACCAGACTTAATTTTACTGGATATTATGATGCCTCACATGGATGGCTACGAAGTCTGCGAGCAGCTCAAAGCTAATCCAAAAACTCAAGATATTCCAATAATTTTTATCAGCGCTTTGCAAGAAGTTTTAGATAATGTAAAAGCATTTTCTCTGGGCGGAATAGACTACATTACCAAACCTTTTCAACAACAAGAAGTTTTAGTGCGCGTCGAAAATCAATTGCGTCTGAGAAGGATGTCTAAACAACTCATAGACCAAAATATTCTCGAAGAGCGCAACCGCATGGCGCGGGAAATTCACGACACTTTAGCGCAAACTTTTACAGGCATAATCATACATTTGGGAGCAGCAGAACGGGTAATAGCAGCGAATCCAGAACAAGCACAAGCACACATGAAAACAGTCTGCGAATTGGCTCGATCTGGACTGGCTGAATCGCGGCGACCCGTAGAATCTTTGCGCCCGCAACTGTTAGAAGATGGCGACTTGTATAGCGCTCTCAACCAAATCGCTAAACAACTGTCATCAGATACTGATAGGTACACTATTTTTGAAGTTGTTGGCACGGCATATTCCCTACCATTAGAGGTAGAAAATAATCTGTTGCGTATCGGGCAGGAAGCATTAACAAATACTTTCAAATATGCCAAAGCTACGTCGATAAAAATTGAGTTAGTATACGAAATATCCAAGTTTATTTTGCGGGTGCAAGACAACGGACAGGGATTTGATACGGAAAGTATCTGTTTTAGGAATGGCTTTGGTTTATTGGGAATGAGAGAACGCGCCGATCGCATTAACGCGCAGCTAACAGTAAACAGCCGCCCCGGAAACGGCACAGAAGTTATAGTTTCAGTTAATCGCCAGTAAAGTAAGGTGAACATTTCGGACCATACATAGTAAGTTTGTAGTGAGAAATTCAGTTTTTTTGATAAAATTAATAGGGAAACATGATTAACCAATCAAATATTATTCGCGTTTTAATTGCTGACGATCATTATATTGTGCGGCAAGGTTTAGTGGCGCTGCTGAATCATGAATCAGATGTAAAAGTTGTGGGGCAAGCAAGCAACGGGCAGGAAGCTGTGACAATGTTCCGCGAATATCAGCCCGATGTAACGCTGATGGATTGGCGGATGCCGGTGATGGATGGAGTCGCCGCTATTGCTGCGATTTGTGAGGGGTTTCCCAGCGCCCGGATTGTGATGCTGACGACTTATGATGGCGATGAAAACATCTATCGCGGATTGCAAGCTGGTGCAAAGGGCTATCTGCTGAAGGATGCGGCACCAGAGGAGCTTTTAGCAGCAATTCGGGCGGTTTTTGAGGGTAAAAAGTATATTCCGCTGGCAGTGGGTGTTAAGTTAGCCGATCGCCTGAGTGGGCCTGAATTGAGCGATCGCGAATTAGAAGTCATCCGCCTCATAGTCGCTGGTAAAAGCAACAGCGAGATTAGTGAAGTTTTGCACATTAGCGAAAGCACCGTCAAGTTTCACATCAACAATATTTTGAGAAAAATGGGAGTTAGCGATCGCACGCAGGCCGCAATTTCCGCATTAAAACGGGGGATTGTCAGCCTGTAGTTTAACGAGCAGTATTTATTTACTGAGAAATATAGCAATCCTCGCATCATTTGTGAATTTCTTACTCCCTCCCCTTGATAAGGAGAGGGTTGGGGTGGGGTAAAAAGTTAATGATGATGTGGAATCAAACGAGCAAAAATGGAGAAAACGGAGCAGAATTACCTGTAGTTAACCTACAGAAATCGGAACCTGCGGCCAAGTTATCCGTAGCCCAGGTGAATTCTGTTAAGCCGCCGGCATCTGGCGCTAATTCCCCTGTTGCGAATTCTGAGGCTGATATTTATCCGCTGTTTGATGAATTGCCGTTTGACGATCGATCTTTTAGTTAACCCATAAAGTTTGTAGTGAGGATTGTAGGGGCGGGTTCACCAACCATCTGTGCCTAAAACAGATAATCTCATAAACCCGCCCCCGCCCAACCGTAAATCCCCATCTACCTTTTTCAAAATACAAGGGGAAGCATTGGAAATTCAAGCAGTTGTTTTAACTTGATGCAGCGGAAAGAAAACAGCCGGCGAGACACTGAAAAAATCTGCAAATTTTTGTATGCGTTCAGTTGTAACTTGGCGCTTTTCCTTGAGGATATCTGAGACAATAAACTCGGTTGAAAAAATAGGAACTAGGTCTTTTTGTCTCCGGTTAAATTATTCGATTAAAGCTTTTAACAGTTCTATCCCATAAATGTCAGGTATGGGTTCTAAAGTTTGCTCGTATTCATAAACCAGAGTTTCAAGTAGGTTTAGATAGTCGCGTTCGTCGCGATTAAGTTCGCCTTTATCCAACAAATAGTCTATCTTTTTTTGAGTTGCATTTAATTCTTATTCACCAGTTATGGGTCGGGACTAAATGTTTTTAGTAGTTCGATATGAGCGCTAGAGTTTTCCATGTTTTTGTGCAATATAAAGCAAGTAATATCTTATCATTTTAGTGGAAAAATTAATTTTTTTTAAACCGCAGATGAACGCCGATTAACGCAGATATAATTTAGTTATTTATCCCTCATAACTCTTGATGCAATTGATAGCGGTTGAAATCTTTGTACCGATCGCAGTACAATCGATCGATATTGCATCTGAGGAATCTCCCCATGTCAGAACAGTTTTCCACTGAGATTAGCGATCGCATCTGCGCTCACATGAACGAAGACCACGCTAGTGCTGTAGTGCTGTACGCTCAAGCATTTGGCGGCAAACCAGAGGCAACGGAAGCTCAAATGCTCGCTATTGATGCCAACGGCATGGATTTAACCGCTAAAGTCAACGATGAAACAGTGCCCGTCAGAGTAAATTTCGATCGCACTTTAACCGATGCCGAAGATGCTCACCATACTCTGATTGAAATGGTGAAACAAGCTCGAAAAGCTGCTAAGTAGCCAACTGCTCACGATTCTGTTATAATTTTAACGTTCGCAGTACGGACTTTAGTGCGGCTAAATAGTTGTTAAGGACTAAAGTCCTTACTACTAACCTTTAGTTCGGTTAAATCCTTTTTAAGGACTAAAGTCCTGACTGCAAACAAAATATTTAATAGGGTTGAATATATATTTAAGATATCCAATAAAATGACAGAAAATTACCCAGTTCCCAAAGAATTAGATGCCGTCAAGGGCAGTAAAAATAACCATTTCGAGGCACTGGTAAAGCGACTAGATTTGATGATTCGCGCCCGCTATTCCCTGCTGTACATTGTCGGCGCGGAGGAAGAACCAGTCGAAGCCGTAATTGCCCAAGTAGCGCTGCAAGTAACTCCCGCGCGCCGGGTGTTGTTCTGGGATCTTGTGCGGGGCTGGGAGGATAACGGTTCTGGGAAAGGTTCGGTAATGGCGGCGCTCGATCGCGTCAGCAAAACTGCTGTTGAAGAATATACCATATTTGTACTGCGGGATTTGCACCCTATTTTGAAATATCCATACACCGAAAAAAATGCGCCGGTAGTGCGGGAATTGCGGAATTTAACGCGGGAATTGAAGCGCAGCAAAAAAACTATAGTTCTTACTTCTCACACGCTAGAATTGCCGGAGGAATTGAAAGAAGAAGTCACAGTAATTGATTTTCCTTTGCCCAACGTGCAAGAAATCGACAGTTTAATTTCCCACGTTGTAGAAAAACCGGAACAGTTGCAAGTTAGCGGTTTAGCAAGGGAACAGTTGGTTAAAGCTTGTCAGGGTTTGAGTCGCGCTAGAATCGGGCGGGTTTTGGCTAAAGCTTTGGCCGCCAAACAGCAAATTAACGAGTCAGATATTGACGGAGTTTTGGAGGAAAAACAGCAAGCAATTCGCCAGACGGGAATTTTGGAGTTTTTTAACTCCAGAGAATCCCTGAAAAGTGTGGGCGGATTGGAGAATTTGAAACAGTGGGTAAAGATGCGGCAAGATGCTTTTACTGACGAAGCGCGCCGCTACGGTATACCGAATCCGAAAGGAGTTTTGTTAGTAGGAATTCAAGGCACTGGCAAATCTTTATCTGCGAAAACAATAGCCTCAGAATGGCGTTTGCCGCTGTTGCGATTGGATACTGGGAGATTGTTTGGCGGCGTGGTCGGGGAAAGCGAAAGTCGCGTCAGGCAAATGATACAGTTAGCAGAGGCGATCGCACCTTGCGTTTTGTGGATCGATGAAATAGATAAAGCCTTCGGCAACATTATCAGCGGCAGCGACGGCGATTCGGGAACTTCGCGCCGGGTATTCGGCAGTTTGATTACTTGGATGCAGGAAAAAACCAGTCCGGTGTTTATTGTCGCAACTGCAAATAACGTCAGGATTTTGCCGGCAGAGTTGCTGAGAAAAGGCAGATTTGATGAAATTTTCTTTTTGAATTTGCCCTCAGAATCGGAAAGGCAAGATATTTTTAAAGTGCATTTGCAGCGACTGCGGCCAACTAGATTGCGCGAGTTTGATTTGGGAGTTTTGGCGAAACGCGCTGAGAATTTTAGCGGTGCAGAAATCGAACAAGTGGTAATAGATGGATTGTACCGGGCTTTTGGCACTTTTGTCAACGGACAGCGCCGGGATTTGATGACGGAGGATATTTTGAGGTCGATCGAGGATACAGTACCTTTAGCTGCGATCGCGCGATCGCAAATTGAAGATTTGAAGCGGTGGGCGGCGGAAGCGGGCGCGAGAACAGCTTCTAACGATACTCACTTAATTGATGAATTGAAACGCTACAGCCAGCGGCGAAGAGATGCCATCGACAATTAACTTAATTTCTAGGCTGCCTCAGTTCATATCTAATTTATTCTGGGAAAATTTATAGCCACCGCCTTGGCGGTTACGACGGTATCGATTCCTGAAACCCTTGCTCTGATTACCTCTGCCTGCAGCTTCCCGCTATACATCTGACGCACCTTCCTAATCCCATCGTGCGTCAGTTGATGCCTGATTAATTCTCCCAAATATCTCCCGTTATGACGCACCCTACTACTATAGCTATTACACCTGTGGCAAGATATCAATTTCAAGCATATTTAGCTATAATGACTGACCATAACAATAGTTTTAGTGCTAATAATTATGCCAGAATCTTTTTTGCTCGGTCGGCTGCTGCTGCAATTCACCAGCGAAGCCGCGGATATCATTACAGACTTATCCGCTGTTGCTTTAACTCCAGACGGCCATTTGTGGCTGGGTTCCGATGAAACGACTTCGATCGAGCGTTTGTCGCCTGTCGCCCCTCATATTTTTGGAGAACATCAAAAATTTGCGATCGCAGATTTTATAGATTTATCTGGAGAATCTGAAATCGATATTGAAGGAATTGATTTCAGCAACGATTATCTTTGGGTAGTCGGTTCTCACAGCACCAAACGCAAGAAAGCTAAAGGCAAAGACCCCGGTAAAGACATTGAAAGATTAGCAGAAATCGTCACAGAAGTCAACCGCTATTTACTGGCGCGCATTCCTATGAAAGACGGGATTTTGTGCGAGTCAATTCCCGATTCAGACAATCCCGAAATTCAACAGACAGTGGGATGCCTGCAGCGGACAGAAACAGGCAATTTGCTGACAGACGCGCTCAAAGATGACACCCACCTCGGTCTATATTTATCTGTGCCGATTCCGAGTAAAGAAAATGGCTTTGATATTGAAGGGTTGGCGGTGCGCGGAAATCGGATTTTTCTTGGTTTGCGGGGACCGGTGCTGCGGGGTTGGGCGATAATTTTAGAGATAGAAGTTGAAGAGGCAGAACCGGGAGTTTTAAGGCTTAAGGCTATTGGGGAAGGAGAAAAATTGTACAAGAAACATTTTGTTGATTTGAACGGTTTGGGGGTGCGAGAATTGTGCTGGAATGGAGAAGATTTGATGGTTTTAGCCGGGCCGACGATGACTTTATCTGGGGCGATGAGGGTTTTTCGGTTAAAGGGAATTTTAGGGCGATCGGGCGATAGTATTACGGGGCAAGATGGGGGAGATTTGGAGGTATTGTTTGACTTGCCTTTTAAGGTGGGTACGGACAATGCTGAGGGATTGAGCCTGTTTCCCTATTTGGGAGGCCAGAATTCGCTGTTAGTGGTTTACGATTCGCCGGATGCGGGAAGAATGGTGGAGGAAAATGCTATTTTTGCTGATATTTTTAAATTAGGTTCGGATAGCGATTCTCAAGGAATTGTGTAAGTGTTGTATGGGCACAACTCACGCCCGGTTGCCCCGATCCTTGGGGTAGGCATTCTTGGCACTACCCATACATATTTGTACAACTGATTTAAGATTGCTATAGTAAAGTTTCACACTCCTAAATTCCAGGTTTTGGCGGTCGAAAAAATATGATTAGCTATTAACAGAAATCGAACAAAGTCAGAAACCCATTTTTGTGTAGCTGCATACTTCTCAAACCAATAATTTTGGGTAAGGCCGGGTTTTTCTGGGTAAGTCCTATTTAACAAAAAAAAAGATGCGATCGAATTTAGGACAACTCCAGTCCCCGGTAAAAACCTCAATCCCTCGCACCCGTGGCTTTTGTGTCAAAAAAATTGGCCGCCAGATCACAGTCTGCACTCCGCCTGCTAAGGGCTGTTGCCTCCTTATGGTAGATAACACTGACGTGGTAAACCTGTTATATTGGCAGTATGCAGGCAAGTTGCCTGACTACAGGTACTTGCACGTAAAGGAGTCAGAGTGTCTGCTTCGAGACTATACTTCGGCGAACAACTACCAAACCACACCTTAATGCAAGTTATGAACAGCCAAAAAGTCAGCGTCATCATTCCTGCATTCAATGCTGCCGACACTCTGGCCGAGACAGTTGCCTCCGTACTCAATGGTACCCACAAGAATTTAGAAATTTTAATTGTTGATGACTGCTCTACTGACGCTACTGAAAAAGTTGCTGCTAAGCTGGTAGAGCAAGATTCGAGAATTCAATACTTCAGAAATCCCGAAAATTACGGGGTTTCTAAGTCGAGAAATTTAATGATGTATCGCGCCACAGGCGAGTATGTAGCGTTTATCGACAGCGACGATACTTGGGAACCCAATAAGTTAGAAGTTTGTTTGAAGATGCTCGCAGACAATCCCGAAGTCAAAGCTGTGGCTCACGCTTTGCGGTATTTAGACAAGCGCGGCAACAAGTTGAGTT
Organism: Microcoleus sp. M2_D5; assembly: GCF_036701935.1. NCBI lineage: Bacteria > Bacillati > Cyanobacteriota > Cyanophyceae > Oscillatoriales > Microcoleaceae > Microcoleus > Microcoleus sp. M2_D5. Next base: position 42,789 of record NZ_JAUBRP010000019.1, read on the forward strand.
ATATTCCCACCTATCCTACAACTAAAGCAGAAATGCAGGCGATTAAGGAAACAGGCGAAAGTCCTTGGGTTTTCCCGTCTTCTGTTGTAGTCGATCGCTCTATTCTACTCCAAGAAGGCGGGTTTCCAGAAGATTGGGAGGTAGGAGAAGATACAGAATTATTTACTAAACTTGCTCAAAAGTATGGCTTGCTAGCGGCGACAGAACCTTTGGGAAATTATCGAATTAGAGGGAACTCTCTCACAGATAAGCACTGGCTCAAAAAGCGCATAGCTTCTGATTGTGTCAAGGAAAACCAACTGCGGCGCTTGCGGGGAGAAAAAGAGTTATCACTCCACGAGTACGAAGAGTTATGTTTTAAGAATTTGCCGCTTTTGCAAAGGCTTAACAAATTTCGAGAAGTTTTGGCACTGCACTACATGAGAAAGCTGGGACAAAGTTGGTTGAATCGGGAGGTTTTGCCGACTATTGTTTACGGCATCGCTACCACAGTGCTCAATCCTCAAGCTACTGTCCACAAGTGGAAATGGATGAAGACTCACGAAAAGTTGAGTCATCAAACTGCAGAAGGTATCAGCCATTCGCCACAATTAAACCGCCAGCGATCGTCTGAAATCGGGGAGCTGTCCTAAAGGATGTTATAGTTGTATGCGGGTTCAGTCAAGAAATTAGGTGCTGTCCATAAAGCCGAATCGAAGCCGATCGCCCAGGGGCTGATTAATACGCGATATTGGGGTTTGGAGGCGTATTTGACTGTTAATATCCTGTCGGGTCAATTACCCGCACTACCAGCTACAGCCGCTTGCAGCCGTGCGCTGGGACACGATATACAAATCTTTGAAAGCCGCGGATGTCAGCCTTGATTTATTCGGTTACTAGCTTCAACCCTATAGAGGGAGAAAATAACAGCGATCGCCAGCCGTGCTATTTGCCCCCACAACAGTTAGAATAAATAATGTATAAGTAAAAAGGAAAGTTTTTGGAATTAAAAAATGGGTAGCCAACCCTTTTTGAAGCATAAAATAAAAGCAAAAATTTATAAAACATTCTGCCTTTTTACTTTGAATTAGATTGAATTTATGGATTGGCAAGAAATTTCTGGAAATTGGGTATTAATTCCTTCAAGACCGATCGCGATCGTACATTTTCTCGGCGGTGCATTTGTAGCGACAGCACCGCAGTTGACTTATCGCTGGCTGTTAGATGCTTTGGGGAACCAAGGATATGTTGTAGTAGCAACGCCGTTTGTCAATACCTTGGATCATATTGCGATCGCCCGCGATGTCCTCAACAAATTTGAAAATGCCCTAGATCGCCTGCGGGCAACTAAATTGCTCAAATCTTCCTATCTCCCCATTTACGGTATGGGACACAGCATGGGATGCAAACTGCACTTGCTGATCGGTTCTGTGTTTGACGTAGAAAGGGCAGGCAATATTCTGATTTCTTTCAACAATTATGCGGCATCCGAAGCAATCCCGATCGTCGAGCAAATTTCCCCCGTCTTTAATGTCGAGTTTACCCCTTCCCCGCAAGAGACTAATCGCCTCGTCCAAAATAGCTATCAAATCCGGCGCAATCTTTTAGTCAAATTTAACGGCGACAACATCGACCAAACCCTGCTGTTGACCAAACTGCTAAAAGCACGATTTCCCGACATGATTACCGTTCAGACTCTAGCGGGCAACCATCAAACGCCCTTGGGGCAAGATGTTAGCTGGCCTGTGGGTCAAATTTTTACGCCGTTCGACGCGATCGGGCAGTGGGTAAAACAAGAAGTGTATCGAGAATTAAATCAATTAAAACGGACAATTCTGCTGTGGCTGAATCCTGCGTCCCGCGTTTAAAAGCTTCTAAAGGCTATTAACCCGAAAGTTCCTTCGGCAGTTGCCAACCACATATCAGCTTCATCGTTCGGCATTAAGACAGGGCGAATAATTTTTGACGATCGACAAACAGTTCCGTCCATCAGCCGTTCTCTCGTAACTAATAGTGTCTGCGATGTCTTTAATCAATTTTAGACCCCGCCCGCCCGGAGAGTGAATATCGACTTTTTCCGAAATATCTTTGATTTTTTTCTCTAAATCAAACGGATCGCCCGAGTCCCAAATTTTAATCTCTAAAGATTCAGCGAACACCGCCACCTGAATGTCAACAGGCAAATCCGCTGGTTTGCCCTTGTGGGCGTGACGCACCGCATTCGTAAAGCCCTCAGCCAAAGCTAACTGACACCGTATCCACACACTCGTAGGAATTCGCGAGTCGTACAATTGTGCAAACCACGACAAAACCCAGCTTAATCCATTCAGACCTGTATTGACTTGAAGATCCGCTTTTTTTAGCATCGGCAACTTTTCGGAACCTTTTAATTCAATCACGCTCACCACACAAGTTCTTCATCGGCCAGTGGGCAAAATACAACGAGACACAATACAACCAGATAAAATACAACGAAGCCAAGTATAACTGCGGCAAAATTGAACGGTAGTTTGAGGATACTAGCTTTGGAGAGCCGTGGATCGATGTCTTATCCACTAATCGGTTAGCCACTATACCATAAGTATGAATTCCATGTCAACCAGCGGCTGTGGCAAATAAAAGTCTATAAAAATTTATATTCTGAGTATAAACTGAGTGAAGTTCGATCGCGCCGAATTTCTATCCAATTTTAACGTAAATTGAACTCAACGACCCGCCCTCAAAAGCAATTACCTCGAAAGCGATGTCAATCAACTATACTCAATCTCAGACAAGGGCGCTGACAGGATATATTTTAAATGGCCCCCAGACATTGAAAAACCTGTAGTACCTAAGTGCCCATGTTTCAAATTCTGGTTATTGACGATGATACGGCTGTTCAAGAACTGCTCAGAAGAACCCTGAAAAAACAGGGTTACGAAGTCACAGTAGCAAGCAATGGCGAAGACGGTGTAGCCCAGGCGCAAAAATTGCGTCCGGCCCTGATAATTTGCGATTGGATCATGCCGCGCTTGACCGGCATCGATGTCTGCCGTCGAGTTAAGGCAGATCCGGATCTGTCAACTACACAATTCTTTTTGCTGACTTCTTTGGGATCGATCGCCGATCGAGTCAAAGGTCTCGACGCCGGTGCCGACGATTTTATCTCCAAGCCGATCGAACTCAACGAGTTACAAGCGAGAGTACGCGCGGGATTGAGGCTGCACCAACTCAGCCGAGATTTGAAAATAGCCAAGCAAAGTCTGGAAGCAGAGTTAGCCGAAGCCGCGGAGTACGTGCAATCGCTGCTGCCAGATCCGATGACGGAACCTATCAGCATCGAAGCAAAATTCATTCCCTCCCGGCAGTTGGGGGGAGATTGCTTCGACTACAACTGGCTAGATGCAGATTATTTGGCGATTTACTTGCTAGACGTAGCCGGTCACGGTTTGCGGGCGGCGCTGCCTTCTGTGGCCGTGCTGAATTTGCTGCGATCGCGCGCCCTCCCCAACATAGACTACTACAAACCCAGCGACGTTTTGCGCGCCCTGAACACCACCTTCCAGATGAGCTACCAAAATGACAAGTATTTCACCATCTGGTACGGCGTTTACAACCGCATTTCTCGCCAGCTAGTTTATGCCAGCGCCGGCCATCCACCGGCAGTGTTGATTTCCCAGTCCCCTGCGAGCACCGCTAAAATCCAGCGATTAAAAACCCCCGGAATGCCGGTCGGAATGTTCCCCGACGCCCCCTATGTCGATAATTGCTGCGATGTCGAGGATTTGAGCTCTCTCTACATCTTTAGCGACGGGGTATACGAGATCCACCAACCTGACGGCAATATCTGGGGGCTTGACCCTTTCGTAGATTTGTTAGCAGCTTACAACGGTGCAAGTGCTGACCAGTTAGAGCTGGTTTTGAACTACATTCAAAACTTGAACGCTAAAGCAGTTTTTGATGATGATTGGTCTTTACTCAAGGTAAACTTTGGCTAGCTGACTTCTGGCAGCGCATCTGCGACCAAATAGCAAGAAGGCAGCAGCCAAAAGATTTAGTTAGTTGAAGGAATTTTGCTATTAAAAGCATCGCGGGTCTGAAATATCTCGAAAACTCGATCCATGCTGGTGAGTTCAAATAAGATGCGGATTTGCTCGTTGATAGAACAGACAACTAATTGACTCCCAGCGGCCCGGACTGTTTTGAGCGCCAACACTAAAGCGCCTAAACCAGAACTATCCATAAATGTCACATCAGTGAAGTCTATCAATACCACATCGGCTCCCGCTTCCACTAGGTCGCTAATCTCTTGGCGGAATTGACTTGCCTTGGTGCCGTCTAAAATGCCAGAGGGCTGAATAATTTTAACTACAGGACTCATATTTTGCGGTGGGAATGTCAGAATTTCTAGCCAGACTAGGCTAGTATAGCTGCGAGATGGACTCCGATCCAAATAAGAGAAGGGGAAAGTGCCAGAGCCTCAGAGCGGCAGAATAGTTTTGAGTGCAAAAGATGGTGGTCGTCGCGGATCGTAACGCCATCGGAGTCGCAGCGCTTCGCCGGCAGTGAATTTTGAGAGGGGGACAATCTTTGTTCTGCCGAAGGCCCTTCTGGTATGAATCAAACTCGGCTAACTTTGGCGCGGTAGAGCAGTTTTTCACCTTGTCTGTAGCCTGTGTAGCGGACTGTGACGGGTTCTCCGGGTTCGGCTGTTCCTTCCATTAGCTGGTGCTGTTGGGGGTTGTAGGGAATCTCGGCTCCGACTGGGGCGATCGACTCTATGCCCCAATGCTGCAATAACTGCTCGACGGGGCGCAGCAACGGCAACAGTTTCTGGGCCCGCAAGTTATGATTTTCCTGAGCTTTGCTCGCAGCAGTCGGCCACTGCAACATCCAAGATTCCAAAATTTGCACGCCTTGAAGCTGAAATTCCTGCATCAAAGATTCTCGCTGCTGTGCGATCGAAGCTTGCAGGCGCTGATATTCTTGTTCTAGGGCTGTCGGTGGTGTCTTTTCTAAATCTACATAGTTTGGCGCCAAGGTTGCGAGCAGTTCGGTTAAGGAAATTTGCAAAGCTTGACTAATTTTGAGCAGGATGTCGGCTCGGGTTTGCAGAGCTAAGCCGCGACGCAGGCGGATGATCTGAATTTCGGAAACTCCTGCTTTTTGGCTGAGTTCTCGATCGCTCGAAAGCCCCGCCTGTTCCATCAGGCGTTGCAGTTGAGGAGCGTAATCTGGAATATTGGCAGTCACGAAAAACTCATCCAAATTAATAAATGGACATATTCTCGATCCTAAGCTCTCACGAGCCTTAACGAAATACATTTTTGGGGCGGGCTGTTCGATCCGCCCCACAGGAGTTTCGCAATTTATGAAGATGCAAGTTTAATTATTGACAGCTTGCTATTTGACGGCTACTTTTTCGCGGGCGGCGGCTGTTGCACTTGTCGCAGAACCTTGCAAATGCGCTTCTAGGAACCACAAACGCTTGTCAATTGTCCGCGAAATTTCGGTGTACAGATCCGCTGTATCGGCATCGCCGAGTTCGTCTGCTTTGTCTATGGCGACTCGCAGGTGTTGGGCGTAGGGTGCGTAGCGATCGGCCAAAGCCGTCACGTATTCTTTCCCGTCTACAATGTCGAAAGGAAATTCTGGCAAAATCGAATCTGCGGCGGCTGTGCGGGCTGTTCCTACAGCCAAACCGCCCAAAGCTGTGACCCGTTCGGCAACCGTATCAACGTATTCTTCGAGTTCTGTTGCCATGGAGTCAAACAGCAAGTGCAACTGGTAGAAGTCCATGCCTTTAACGTTCCAGTGAGCTTGTTTGACTTGAGTTTTCAAGTCCAGAGTGGTTGCCAGCGTGGCGTTGAGCAGCCCGACTACTTGAGAGCGGGTGCCGGCGGACATATCGATGCGGGTGGGGTAAAGATGTTGTTTGTGGTTGTTGGCAGTCATAGGTTTTTACCTTGTTATTAGTGATTGTCGATCGAATATCTTTGCCTGTGGTGAATTTCTGTTGAGAGGCTCAGGCTAAGTGCATCTGCAACACGGCACGGGGAGCTCGGCGTACTTTACAGCGGATAGTTTCTAAACCGAGACGCTGGCAAGCTTCGTAGCGGTGGCAGCCGGAAAATCCGTAATACTGACCATCTACTTCTAACACATCGATGGGTTCGTTTAAACCTACCTCGCGGATGGATTCCATGAGAGAGGCTACTTTGGTTTGGTCGTTGACTCGCGGCAGGGGGCGGCGAATCTGGTTGAGGGGTATTTCTTCGATCCTCATGGCGTTGGTCTGTTTTGCTTCTTGTTAAATCATACTCGTAATGACTTCGACTTGGCAACAAATATGAGGATTTACGCAAAAACCTGGTTTCTGCGGGGAATATGGGGGCTAGAAAATCCCAATTACTGCTATCTGGCCCGGAAATCCCATACAAATAGCTATGAATTGGCAACACTCAGCACAGGCTGGCTTTTTCATGCCTTTCGATAGATCGATCGACCTCAACCTTCTAGGTACAGTGGGAGAAAATATAAATTGGGGCTTAAAATTATGGCATCCTCCCAACCCCTCAAAGGCATTGAATTGATCGACTGCGCCAAAGCTAACGCCCAACAAGGAATTGCCACAGCCGCAAAGCTTTGCGGCTACGGAGGCGACCTCAACACCTTCGAGCGGGAACTGAAACAGGCTTGCCAAGACATCGGCGTCGAAGTCAAGGAGTTAAACGACTTGATTACGAATCAGCAGATGATGAAACAAGGAATGGGCATTGAAATCGCTCCAGATACTCCCTCAGAACTCTAGCCTCAATCTCCACCGCACCAGTTTGAGAGCTAAGATTGCCCTGATACCAGTATTTTGAGTCTGCTAGCTGAGGCAGGCTAGAATGTTTTGCATGGGAGCTTCCGACTCTGGGCAGGAGTCGCGTTTTCTCCCGCGAACAGGGTGCTTTCTGGAGGGTGCACAGATTGTTAGGAGGACTGTCGTGTCAGATCAGCAAGACCGAATAATGCGTTTGTTTATAGAGGAGGCTAAGGAGCACCTCGATACTCTAGAAAATGGTTTAGTGGATTTGAAGTCCACGATGAAAGACCCCGAAAGCGTCCAAGAGATGTTTCGAGCCGCCCATTCCGTGAAAGGAGGGGCGGCTATGCTCGGCTTAGATAGTATTAAAACAACCGCTCACCGCTTGGAAGATTGTTTTAAGGTGCTCAAGGACGGGCCCGTCAAGCAGGTTGACCAAACGGCAGAATCCCTATTTTTAAAGGGAGTTGATACGCTTAAGGACTTGCTGGGGCGACTGGAGGGGCCTTTCGGCTTGAGGAATGAAGAGGGAGAAAAACTCGTGCAGCAGGTGATGCCTGTTTTTGCTCAACTGGAAACTCACCTCGATAAATTGGCGTCGGGCAAAGTGCAGGCGGTTGCTGCTGGGTCTGGTGCCCCCGCCGCTCCAACAGCGGGCGCTGTGCCGCCAAATTTTGCTGTTGAAGTGATGACTTTACTCAAAGAAATGTTGCAGGTGTTCAAGCAGAAAGAATCGGCTGCTAGTCGCTCTGAGTTGACGGCTGTGTGCGTTCGCCTCTATAAGTTGGGAGGTAAAATAGAGACTTGGCAAAATTTAGTAAAAACAGCTAGAGCAGCGATCGTTAATCCCAAAAACTCTTATAAAGTCTTAGCTCCGCTGATTATCAAAGAACTCAAAGAAGCTGGCGATTTAGTACAAGTAGGGAAAGTCAAGACGATCGTTCCGAGTAAAAATTTGCTACTTTTGGCAGCAAGCCTAAAACCAGCAGAGGCAAGTGCCCCAGCAGCCCCAGCAGCCCCAGCACCAGCGTCGAAGCAAGTAGCACTTCCAGCCGAACCAAAGGCGGTAGTCAAGCTTTTGCTCAAAACTTTCAACAAAAAGCAACTCTCGGAAATCGCCAAGTTACTGGTTAACGCCATCAAATCCTCGAACTAGGATGTGTGGCAGTAGAAGATAGAGTTGAGCAGCAACTCGAAAAAATTCACTCATTCGAGATTTTTGCCCTCTACCTTCTACTGTTGGGCAACCCTGCGTTAGAATTAGTGAATGTATCGGCGTGCAATATTGTACCAGAATTAAAAATCGAGCAGGCTTTATAAGGCGGTAGCTGTGAAACCAATTAGTTCATTAGAAGATGCTTTAAACCGCTGTCAGGCGATGGGAATGCGCTTGAGCCGCCAGCGTCGATTTATTCTAGAACTTTTGTGGGAGGCAAAAGAACACCTCTCGGCTCGCGAAATCTACGATCGCCTCAACAAACAAGCGCATTCGATCGGGCATACTTCTGTTTATCAAAATCTAGAAGCTTTGTCGAGAGCAGGGATTATTGAGTGCATAGAACGCTCGGAGGGACGCTTGTACGGCAATGTCAGCGACTCTCACTCTCACGTCAATTGTCTTGATACGGCTCAGATTCTAGACGTTCATGTGGAATTGCCGATCGACTTGATCGAGCTAATTCAAGAGCAAACGGGTGTCAAAATAGTAGACTACCGGATAGATTTCTACGGATACCGATCGGCCGAGTCCGCCACCCAAGCATCGAGTGTCAGCGATACGCCAAAGGCTTCGTAACGGATAAAGCAGCGGCTGTTGGAAACAAAACCGATATTTGTACTGAGCTTATGGGTGGTATAAAATGATTTAAGTATTTAGCTGGGTTGGATCGGTTTTTTGGCCGTCGCCCGCCGGCATTGGACACAGTGGGAAAAAAATGAAAACAGAAACATGAAACTCGATCGGCAAGTTTGGCGATCGGGAATAAAATTTACGACTATACCCAAAAAATCCGTTCTACCGGCTACACGTAAAAGTGTAGACCAAATCCGGCGGTAGTGTCCCCTTGATTTTTAATCGGCTTGGAGGAGACGAAAGTTTGTGCATTCAATGTTTCAACCGCTGAGTACGATAAGGTAATTTCAGACCCGGATTTAATAGGAGAGCTTAGTTGAATCCCTCCCCCAATTCATGTGCAGAGTCAATTCTAAAATCTAAAATCTAAAATCGCGCAATCGCGCAATCGATCGACTGACGGGGCTTTATACTGTTTTTTCTGCTAAACTGCCCCGGAATATGTCAATAAATGTTTGATAACTGGTATGATTTACGTGCTTCTTGAGCCTAAAATACTCGGAAGCAACCAGTGGGGTCAGACACGAACCTCACTATAAAACGCCCTAGAGGGAAAGATTGCCAGTACCTTTAAGGAAGTTCTCGATCTCCTTAACAGGAGTCAGAAGCCGACATCACAATCTATAGATTTGATGTGGGAGTGTCACATTCTAGAGCGCATTACAGGACAGGCTGAAGTAATGGCGAGACGACAATCTGACCAATTCCACACACCACCGCAATACAACCCATCCCCTAAACCGACGGCACAGTTCAGTGCAGAGGTGACAGGCGATGCGAGTTCCTTCGTAACGGCCGGGCCGGGCGAGGGAAAAAGAACTTTTTGGCAGTGGCAGCTGATCTGGCTGAGTCTCCTGGTGGGATTTGGAGTAACGGGGGCCGCTGCATTTCTGTGGTTGCTGACGATGCCTCCACCGCCCAATTGCCAGCAACTGTCGCCGCTGGCGGCGGACGGAGAGCGACTTTACTGCGCTCAGCAAGCTGCTAAGTCGGGCAAGCTAGAACAGCTAGAATCGGCAATGGCACTGGTGCAGGCTTGGCCGAAAGAACATCCGCTATACTCGCAAGGTCAACATTTGATAGGGGAATGGTCGAAAGCCATTCTGGGATTTGCCAGGGCAAAAATAGAGAGGGGCGATTTGAAAGGCGCTCTGGAGATTGTGGCGAAAATTCCGAAAACCAGTCCGTCTTACCCCGAAGTAGAAGAGGCGGTTACTGCTTGGGAAAAAAATTGGCAGGAGGGCCAAAAACTCTACGATACAGCCCTAGCAGCTTTGAAAAGTGAGGATTTAAGGAAGGCTTGGGATTATGCTCAAGCTCTATTTAAACTGGAAAATATTTTCTGGAGTCAGAAGCGTTACAACGAGCTGATAGGGCAGATTTCTTTGGAAAGAAACGGCTGGCAGCGCTTGCAAGAGGCTAGAGATTTGGCGAAGGACGAGACTCCGCAAAAGTTCGCTGAGGCGATAGTCCTGGCTCGCAAAATAGACTCGCAGCTTTTTGCCCGCGCTAAAGCTGAGAAGGAAATTGAGGGCTGGAGCCGGACTTTGCTGGCAATGGCTACTAAGCGATTGGGGGCGAAAGATTTGCCGGGGGCGATCGAGGCTGCTTCTGTTGTGCCGCAGGATTCGCTACTGTTTGCGGAAGCTCAAGATTTGATGCAGTTGGGTAGAGCTCAGGCGGTGACTTGGAACCAGTCGATATCAACTCCGCTGCCGCAGCACATTTTTAGCTTGCTGGAAGGGCAGGGCGCTGCTAGCCAAATTGCTCCGGGTCGCCCTCTGTACAAGCAAGCTCAAGTTCAAATTGAAAATTTGCAGGTGCAGTTTCAAGATTTGCTGCGGCTGCAAGTGGCGAGTACGATCGCGAGTTTCGGTCACATAAAGACGTTTGGACTCGCGATCGAGCAAGCGCAAACTATCGGAATCAAGCAGCCGCGGCGGATTCACGCTCAAACTTTGGTGGCTGCTTGGCGCCGGGAAATTCAGCGGATAGAAGACCAATCTTTTCTGACTCTGGCGAAGCAGTTGGCAGAAACGCAAACGGTTGAAGGACTAAAGGGCGGCATGGCTCAGTTAGTCCTGGTTGCTCAAAACCGGCCCCGCAGAATAGAAGCGCAAACTCTCTTGGCTGAGTGGACGAAACGCATAGAAGTTATTCAAGATCAGCCTTTTTTGGATGAAGCGATCGCCCTGGCGAAGCAAGGAAAACTTAGTGCTGCTATTGAAAAAGCTTCGGCAATTAAGAGCGGTAGGAGTTTGTACGCGAAAGCTCAGGATAATGTCTATCAGTGGGTGAGCGAACTGCAAGTGGCTCAAGACAGACCGATTCTAGATCGCGCTGCGGAATTGGCATCTCAAGGCAGTCTAGGAGCGGCGATCGATACGGCTTCCCAAATCGGTTACGGTAGGGCGCTGTATTCAGAGGCGGCAGGTGCGATCGGGCGCTGGAGTGCTGAACTCAGAGCCAACAGTGCGCCCCCGCCGGAACCCGCTCGCGAGTACGCGCCGGAACCCGCTGGCGAGTATGCGCCAGCTCCAGCAGAGGAGTACGCGCCAGCTCCGCGACAGGAGGAGTACGCGCCAGCTCCGCGACAGGAGGAGTACGCGCCAGAGCCAGAGCCTTACTATCCGCCTGCTAGAGAGCCGGAACCGGAACCTTACTATCCACCCGCTCCGGAGCCGGAACCTTACTATCCACCCGCGAGAGAAGAGGCCCCGCCTCCGGCTCCGGAACCGGCTCCTCCGGCTCCAGCTCCAGAACCGGCGCCACCCTCGATTCCTGAATCGGTTGGACCTCCTGATGCTAATTTGCTCCCGGAGTAATTGGGTTTTCGCGCGATCGGTCTCTAAAATCTCAAAACTAAAATCAAGTGAGTAATTTCCAAGTGCTGACGATCGAGGGCGACCCCATTTTCCGGCTGGGGCTGCGAATCGCTTGCGAGCAGTATCCAGACTTGCAAGTTGTTGCAGAGGTTTCAACCCCAACCGAGGCTTTGCGAGTTCTAGAAACTCGCTCGCTCGACTCTGGAGCAGCCAAGAAGCCCGCAGATTTGATAATTTTGGCTGTTGAGACCCTAAATTTGCGATCGGGTCAAATAGAGGCGGTGGCATTTTGTCGCCAACTCAAAAGTTTGTACCCCAACCTGCCTCTGTTGCTGCTAGCCCGGCCGCTGACACCGGAGCTGTTGGCCCAGCTACAGGCGACGGGCGCGAATGGCTATTGTCCTAAAGGTAGAGATATTTCCCTGACAATCGAAGCTATTCGCGCTGTGGCGTCTGGTTGCACTTATTGGGAGCCGGATGCGGCAGCTAACTCGGAAACAGAACTAAACGCAGCGGTTGTTCAAACAGTAGAAAAATCTGCAGTAATTGTAGATAAAAATGCAGATAATTCGACAGTTGATACGCCAGTACACAAAAAAATGCTGGCTCATTTGTGCATCTCTGGACTGCGCGAAATAGATGCAACTTTGGCGGTTGTTCAAGCTGATTTGCAAGATATCAGAGCCGCAGAACCGACAGATTTTCCCTCTATTTTAGATGGGGTTGTACTCAGCGGGCGCCGCAGGGAATTGCTCGCAGCTCGCTGGATAGTCAGTCAGTTATTATTTGAAGGAAAAGGGGAGAAGGCAGAAGGCAGAAAGCAGAGGAAAGAAGGAAGAGGCGAGAAAGAAGAAATTAGAGGCGAGAATTTGTTAAATAATTCTCAATCGCAATTAGCGAAGTCCCAAGTTTTGGCAGAATCTTTGGTGGTTGCAACTAATTGGCAAGGTAGCTTGTTTGACTCGGCGGCAGCTAAATTGCAGTTTGATTTGGTGAATTTGACTGGCTTGCCTTTGGAAATCGATATTTTGCGATCGCCTAAAAAGCGTGAATTGATGAGTTCCATCCTGCGGAAGTTAAAGGATTTGCTGGAAGAATTGCGCTTTTCGCAAGTGCAGGAAACTCAATTGTCGCAAAAAATGCCTGCTATTTTACGGGATTTGTGGCAGGCGACAATCATAGATTTTTTTGGCAGATACTATACACTGCAAACGGGAGAAAATCAGGCTTTTGATGGCAGTCAAACCAGCTTGATACTGGGAGAAAGTCAAGGGGAAAGCGCTGCTGATATCTGGGCAGGCAGCGGCGTAGAAGTTGTGCCGCGGTTGCTAGCAGATGCTGATGTAGTTGCAGCCGAAATCCTTGACAAAATACCGATGACTGTTGATTTCTTTGCACATTTGCTATTTGAAACTCCTCTAACAGTTGACAATGTTTCTTGTGTAGCTGGCAGCGCGGAAGCGATGCAGCGAGCTGAAGCTTTGTTAGAAAATTTGGCAATTCAAGTTGCTAGCGGAGTGGTACAGCCTCTGCTAAATAATTTGGCAAATATTGAAGAAATTAAGCAAATTTTTTACGATGGAAAGTTGATTTCGACGCGAGAAATTGAGAGATTTCGGAATGATTTGTCCTGGAGATATAGCTGGGATAGATATTTTGTGGAACCGAAAGCTATTTTTGAAAGCAGGTTTTGGCTGTTTGTTTTTGGCGATTCAGGAATTAAGAGAATTTCTATTTATGCTCCGAGAAATACGGAGTTAGCACAGTTGTCTGGGTGGCCGTTAGCCTTGACTTTGGTGCTCGAAACTAGAGATGCGATCGCACCTAGAGTTCGCGCGGTTATTTCGCTGTTGGGTGCTGGAGTTGTTTACGTTTTGACTCAGGTTATAGGGCGGGGAATTGGTTTAATCGGGCGGGGAATTATCCAGGGGATTGGTAATTCTTTGCAAGATAGCAAGTTTGGCAAAAATGGGTAGTGGTTCGGCAACGAGTAGTAGAAAATATTCCATAAATCTTTGATGGAAGAGGGAAACCGCAGATTAACGGAGATTAACGCAGATGCTTTTCAAAACATTTTGCGAATGTCTGCAAGAGTTCTTGTGTACGGGATTTAACAGAGTTGATATAATTGGTGATTGGTGATTGGTGGTATTATAGATAAAACTTAATGCTATAGGGTTGACTTTTTATGAGTATTATGATATCGATAAATGCCGATCGCATAAACAGTTTAGATTTGTCTCCGGTGCGGACTGTAATTGAAAAGTGGCTCGCCGAAGGAGCGATCGCCCAAAACGAACAACAGCTAAAATTTGAAATTGAGTATCCGCGCGAAGAGTTAGATCCGCGAGAAATTTCAGAAATTCCCGAAGTGCGGCTGTGGTTTATTCGCTTGGATGCTTGTTACCCTTGGCTGCCATTTTTGCTGGATTGGAAAGCGGGAGAATTGGCGCGCTATGCCGCGATGTTGGTGCCGCACCAGTTTCACCGCACCCAAGGTATTCAGTACAATCCTGAAGCTTTGGAAATGTTTTTGATGAACAAAATTTTTGTGTTGACTGATTGGTTGAATCAGCAGGGAATTCCCAGTAAATCGAAGTTGATGGCGATGTCGCAGATGTTTGGTTATGATTTGGAGGATGCTTTTTTTGATGTGATTGTACCGCACAAATAAGCGATCGCGCCTCTAATTAACATACTCCTAATTAGGTAGGCTACTCTATACCTTAAGACTAAGAACAAAGGTATCAACCCGGTTTCTTCCCTGGTGGGGCGGGCTTTCCAGTCCGCCTCCGCAGCTATAAGTTCGATCCGCAACAGCTTGATTAAGCTTAGGAATGAGAATTAAATAACTTCCACAAGTTTGTGGGATGGGCGGGACGCCCGTCATCAGTGGACGGGCGGGACGCCCATCCCACAATAACAATTAAAATTGTAAGTTATTTAATTCGTCCTTTTTGGACGGGCGGGACGCCCATCCCACAATAACAATTAAAATTGTAAGTTATTTAATTCGCGATCCTTAACAGCAACCTTACTCAGACTTTAATACCATCCTTAAACCAGCGCGCCTCAAAAAATTGTTGCTGGACTTCAGAATTTTCTCATAATTGAGAGTTACTTTAAATAAACAACGATCGCCCGATTCAATCGATCGAGGAAATTTACCATGAAAACAGATTACCTCATCGTCGGCAGTGGTTTATCAGCACTGGTTTTCGGAGCTTTGATGGCAAACTCCGGCAAAACCGTACACATCCTCGAAGCTCACGAGCATCCCGGAGGTTTTGGTCACACCTTTACGATGGCCAACAAATACACCTTTAATGCCCAATTCCACTACGTTTGGGACTGCGGCGAAGGACATACAGTCAATCGAGTTCTCAAAAAACTCGGTCTCGATCGAGATGTCACCTTTGAACGCTACGATCCGAATGGCTACGACCACATGAGAATGCCTGGGTATGCGCTGGATATTCCCTCGGAACCAGAGGAACTGATCCGCAGATTGTCGGCGCTGTTTCCCGAAGCGGGCGAGAGAATTCGCAAATTCGTCAACGAAGTCGAGAAAACCGGCGAGGGACTCAGAAAACTTGCTCCTCCCGTCAAACCAATTGAATTGCTCAAAAACTTCGGTGACGTATTCTGTGCCGTCCAACATCTCAACAGTACACTTCAGGACGTTTTCGACAAGTTCCAACTCCCGCAAGCCGCCCAAACCTTATTAGCCCTGCAATGGCCGGACTTTTTGCTGCCTCCAAATCAGCTTTCTTTCTATGCTTGGATTGCCTTGTTTAGAGGCTATCAAGAAGGTGCATTTTACCCGACGCAGCATTTTGAATCTGTCATCAATTCTTTAGTTAATGTCATTGAATCCAACGGGGGGAAAGTTCTACTAAACCATGAAGTCACGAATTTTAGGGTGACAAACAGGACAGTAACGGGAGTTGAGGCGATGGATTTGACCACGCATCAAACCCATGAATTCACGGGGGACACCGTAATTTGCAACCTCGACCCGAAAAGAGCAGCCAAAATGATTGGAGAGGAACTGTTCTCTAAAAAAGTGCGGCGGAAACTCAACTATGAGTATTCTGCATCTAACTACATGGTGTACTGCGTTGTCAAAGATATCGATCTCCGAGACTATGGATTTGGCAAGTGGAATACGTTTCATACGGAACACTTGGATCTAAATGAAGCCTTTGCTCAAATGTACGAGCAAAATGATTTTTCTCGTCCGAGTTTTGCCATTACAACGCCAACTTTACTGACCCAGGCGCGGCGGGATTGTCCAGAAGATTGTCAAATTGTCGAATTTCTGACTGTTGCTAATTACAGCTATTTTAAAAAGCTTTGGGAGACGGATCGCAAAGCTTACAGACAGAAGAAACAAGAGATTCTGGACTCGATTTTAGATGTTGTGGAAAAACACTATGTTCCTAATTTCCGCAAACACATGGTCTTTCATATTACGGGAAGTCCGACGACTAACGAGCGCTTCTGTTGGTGTCCTAACGGCAATTCCTACGGTTCTACTCTGACGCCAAAAAACATGGGGGTCGATCGGCTAAATCATGAAACATCCCTCAACAATTTCTATTTCTGCAACGCCTCTTCGGGCTATCCAGGCTTTGCGCCGACATTTTGGACGGGGGCGCTGCTTTATCAACGTTTATCCGGCGATGCAATTTTAGGCTAAGGAAAATTAGCAATTGGTTATTTTCCTGTTTCTCTCGTTCCTTGGTTTTGCCAAGGAATGAATTTCACACTTGCTCTGCCTCCTGTTAAAAATCTCTCGTTTCTGCTCTCATTATCTCGTTCCTTAGCTGTGCCAAAGAAGGAATTTATGGAGGCTCTACCTCCTGTTAAGAATGACGAGGGACAGCAAGACTGAAATGCGTTTCCCGGTTCTACCTGGAAACGAGAATTTCTTACTTTTTCCTTCTTCCTGACATCCGTTACATCCGTTACATCCGTTACAAAATCCGTTGCCGAACTTCCTTTTTCCTGACATCCGTTACATCCGTTACATCCGTTACATCCGTTACAGAATCCGTTGCCGAACTTCCTTGTATCAATCTAGGAGTGAACTATGAGAATAGCAATTGTTGGGGGCGGAGCGAGCGGTATGGCAGCAGCCTACTGGCTCGATAAACAGGGGCATCACGTCACTGTGTTGGAAAAGCAGCCGATTTTGGGCGGACACATTCGGACGCTCAACAAAAATGTGGCGCCCAATCAATCTGAGTGCAATGAAATATTAGAAAATGGGGTGCTGGAATTTCCCACTGTGTTTTACAATTTCGTGGCGTTGATGCAGGAACTCGGCGTTGAATTAGAACCCGTGCAGATTGGTTCAGCGCTGTTTTTTAAAGATGGCACTCACTTTTTGTCTGCGGTATCTATCCAAAAGAATTTCACCGGAATCCAACGCCTGATCGAGTATTTGCGGCTTGATAGTCTCTACGCTCGTTCTGCAGGATTTATTTTAAAAATGCGGTTTGCTAAACAGCACGATTTCTACGATGTGCCGCTTTCTCAGAGTTTGAAAAGCTCGTGCGTCCGCAATTATTGGCTGAAGTTGCTGACGATGTACAGCTACTCGATACCGTTTGAATTGCTCGACAATTTCCCGGCAGAATTAGCGATGCCTGTTTTGCGCGAATATGGCTCGGTCAACTGGGTGAGGATTAAAGGCGGGGTGTATTCTTACATTGAAAAGATTTTGGAGCTGTTTAAGGGCGATATACGGCTAAATGTGGAGATTGCCAATATTTTTAGAAGTGCGGATGCTGTAAAAATTGTGCTTTCTGATGGGGAAATCCAGGAATTTGAGAAGGTGGTTTTTGCGATGCCACCAGATCGAGTTCTGAGGTTATTGTCCGATCCGACTGATGCGGAAACGAAGCGGTTTTCGGCGTGGAAAGCCAATTATGCCACCACTGTACTGCATTCTGATACATCAATGTACGATCGCTACGGTATCCGCAAGTTATCAGAATTTGATTTTTTCGAGACGGACAAGGGATGGGGATATAATGCGAGCTTAAATCAGCTTTGCGGCATCTCCTCGCCACGAGAGTACAGTTTAGCTTTTCAACTGGAGGAGTCGATCGCCCAAAAGCAGATTATTCACATTCAGAAACATCACACGCCGCTGTACACTGTCGAGTCTTTTCGATATCGAAATGAAGTTATCGAGACTAATGGCGAGAACAACACTTATCATGCGGGAGCTTATTTGGGGGATGGTTTGCACGAAGGAGCCATTACTTCTGCTTTGCGAGTCGCGAAATTAATCGGGTGAGCTTAATTGTGATGCTACAAACTCTCGCAAATATTAGTAAATTTCTTGCCGGTGCAACACTCTCACAAAAGTAATGATTTCTGCATCAAAAGTTAAACCAATGCGAGAGTCGTGTACTCGGATGCGAAATTAATTTTTGGCGTTGCCTAAGCTGCGACACCGCGTGCTGCAGTTAAGTAGACATCATTGGTCAAAGATGGGGGGATTGTCGATCCGGCTAACTGAGTACCCTCAAAGTTGGTTCCCGTGAACGTTGCCTCGCTCAAGTCGGCTTCGCTCAAGTCTGCATAGCACAGCCTAGCCCAATCGAGGTTTGCCTGCACCAAAGAAACTCCCACCAGATTTGCCCTGGTTAAATCTGCTCCTATCAACTTGACGCCCCGCAACTGAGCCCCGCTGAGATTGGCAGCTAACAAGTTCGAGCCTTCCAAGTTTACCCCGTTCAGTTTGGCTTCGCTGAGGTTGACGCCATTGAGATCCGTCCTGCTCAGGTCGATGCCATTGATGTAAGCTTTCCTGAGATAGATGCCTGTTAGTTGAGCGCCAAAAAGCTTTGCACCGCTGAGTTTGGCCCCTCCGCAGTTTGCCCAGTTGAGGTTGGCTCCCGTGAGGTTGGCACCCCGCAGGTTAATGAATTGCATATCGGCTGTACACAAATTGGCGTTCCAGAGGATGGCGCTCCGCAGGTTGCTACCTATGAGTTGGGCGCCGCTCAACTTGGCCCTCGGCAGTTTTGCTTTGACGAGGAAAGCTCCGCTGAGATTGGCTTTTGTAAGCTCTGCATCGGCTAGTCTGGCTTGGCCCATTTTGGCAAAACTCAGATTTGCCCTGTAAAGGTTTGCGTCGTTGAGTTCTGCTTTGGTGAGATGCGCCCGACTCAGATTAGCTCCTGACAGGTTAGCCCTTGAAAGGTTGACGCCAACTAACATAGCTCCGCTGAGGTTTGCTCCGCTGAGGTTGGCGTCAGCAAAGTCTCTGTTTCCATTTTCGTACTCTTTGAGCAGCTCGGTTACTTCCATACGGGTCACATTCCTAATAGCAGAAATTTATCTAGAAATAAACACTCTTTATAAAAATTTTATCTCAAAGGGAGTGGAGGCGCTCGCACTTTCAACAAAGCTGATAATTAACTTTATATTTATACATATATAGCAATCCTTGCAGGAGTCGTAAATTTTTACCCCTCCCCAACCTGCCCCGAACCCGCTTGCTAGGGAGTAAGAAATTCACAAATGATGCGAGGATTGCTATACTTTGCGCTTTTTCCAGAGTCCCGACCTTTTTGAGGTCATAGTCTGAAACCCTTGATTTATGGTGGGCCTCTAGTGTGCTTCGGCAAGGGTTGCGATCGTACTGAGATATGTGAAACCGTTATTCTCAGTAGGTCAGCCATCAAACACTGTCCGAAGTGTTAATAAATAGTAAAATCAATATTTTTGTTGTCCCCTGTAGCTAAGAGCTTTTTTAAACCGAGACTGCAAATTTGTTGGTTCTTTTTGCGTCAGGTTTCGCTAAGGCTGGCATGGTCATAGCTGCATATTTTATCTACTGTCATTTTTCATGAAAATTAGATAGATGTAAAACAACAGCTTAATCAGCGATAATGTTTCTCGGTTGTCTGGCAGCAGTTAGACGATCGCGCTTTTCAATATTTCCTTTAGTCGATCGGGGTTAAAAGTAATTTCAGACATTGTACTTCTGAGGAATTTATCGATATGCCTAACGGTAGAGGGTATTCGTTCAAAACCTAGCAGATAATATACCGCAGATGGTACAAAACTAACAGCGAGTAATATCGGTACACAATCGCCCCCTCTACTGGCTGTTAGGCAAAGGTCTCAATCTATGTTATACTGAGTCAAAATTGAGGAATAATTATGTCAAAAGAAAGAAAAAGCAACAAAGAAGTCAAAAAGCCAAAGAAACAACCTGATGGTGTTGCTAAGCCGAAGGACGACAAAAAAAATTATGGTAGCACGGACGGCCGCAAGTAAAGATAGCTGCCACTCTCGGAATTGTGATTAATTTTGTTGAATTGTCATTAGTATCGATTTTTAACAGCTTTAAATATCCTATTTTGGGATGATCCGAAGACAGGTTTATTATACCTAGGGTATATGCAGTGCTAAACCCAAAGTATAATAAAATCTGTTTTTAGCCATGAATATGAAACATTCTGTCGCCGATCGAATTTAACACCATTTTTTTAGACTTGGTTGAAAAAAAATATAGTTCGATCGCCTAAATCCATCAAATCCCATCACAGCGATATCTCAGTCACCGCAATATTACCCTCAAAACACACGTCAACATCAGTCCCCGCCGCTCGATCGCGCGATCCATACTCTCCCGCATAATAAAAGTATTCTCCCTCCATCCGGTAAACCACTGGCAGCGGCTGCGTCGAAGGCTGGCAAAACACAATTTCCGGTTCCGCACTTCCGGGCGCTAAATGCGGCAAATTCACATTCCAGAAACACCCCGACTTTGGTTCCCGATTCAGCAAATCCCCCAACACCCGCGATGTCCAGCGAGTAGCGACATCCCAATCTATTTCCAGTGGCCTTTTAATTCGGTGGGAAATTGCGATTCCCGGAATACCGTGCATGGCTGCTTCCCGCACAGCCGCCACCGTACCGGAAATATACACGTCAACCCCCAAATTGCCGCCCGCGTTAATACCCGAAAGCACCAAATCCGGCTTCGCACAAACGTGATGAAGAGCGATGCGGACGCAATCGGCCGGTGTTCCCCCTACAGCATATTCCACGGACGATCGCCGATCGACATGAATCGGACTGTGGGCTGTCACCTGATGCCCGCAGCCGGACAATTGGCCTTGGGGAGCAACCATAATTGTTTTGCCCTTTACTGCTTGCAAAAGTGCTTGAATGCCGGGAGCATCGATGCCGTCGTCGTTGGTTAAAATTATCGTCATTAAAAATGTGTCGGTTTTATAGAACCGATTTGAGAGCGCAGAGGCTGGCAACCTTCTGGTAGTTCTAGCCTAAATTGGTTGTTGGTTAGTGGCGATCGTCAGTAAGCTGTTCGGCATTTAAAGGACTTGCGTAAGGTGCGTCAGCATCTAAGGTTTTCCGTTTCAGCGTAAGGGTTCGCGAATGACGCACCCTACTAGCCTCGTTACTGGTTTAAATGCTCCACAGCTTATGAGCATTGCCACACATTTATATCATCGCATTAATTGAACAATTGCCCCAGAAATGTGGCGCGCCACATTTTAGCCGAGTCGCACCTTGATATGACAGCTAAAGCGACTTGTTACGCTTGCCCCAGTGCAGCATTCATGACATCAGTGTCGATGCAAACATCAATTAATCACATAATTTTTTCCTCGGCTCTCCCCGATGCTTTGTCTTAAAAGTAGCAGATGATACTAAGTATCTGAGACTGAACGTTGAAACTCTCGATCGTGCTAAATTCTTAGCTTGCGTTATCACCATAAGTACGAGAGAGCCGATAATAAGTTAATGTCGATTCCAATTGCGCTTTGACGTAGGGGAGGAGAGAATAAATATCAAATTTTTATCAAAGATAGTATCTAAGTTACTGTCCTCATTTCCCCTTCATAAATCAAATACTTATCTACACTGTTACCATTATTACATTGTAACTCAGGAGAGCCAGATGAACGAACCCACTCAAAGCAATACCAAAGCAGGCTGTCCCCCAGTTCCTCAGTCGATTATGAGCGCCAGTCGGGAAGAACTAGATCGCATCGATTTAGAATAGTTAATGAAAAGGGTAAGGTTAAAAAAACGATCATTCTTTCAGGATACGAAATTATAGAAAATATTTACGAAGGAGTCAGAACCGTTGTTTATCGAGGGATAAGAAATCGGGATCGACAGCTTGTCATCGTTAAAATAATAAAAAATGATTATCCTAGCCTTGAACAAATCACCAATTTAAGGCAAGAATTTATAATCACTCAAAATTTAGAGTGTGAAGGAATTGTCAAAACTTACAAGTTAGAGAATTATCAGAATAGTTTAGCGCTGATATTAGAAGATTTTGGGGGTCTATCCCTTTATCATTTTATGGCAGCCAATAACCTGTCAATAACCGAGTGGCTGAGGGTAGCGATCGCTCTATCCGAAACTTTGATCTATCTCCATCAAGTACCGATCATTCACAAAGACATTAAGCCCTCAAATATCATTATCAATCCAGCGACAGGAAAAGTAAAACTGACTGACTTTAGTATTTCATCGCGCTTGGAATTGAAAAACCAAAGCATTAGCAATCCCAACTTGCTAGAAGGGACTCTCGCTTATATGTCACCCGAACAAACGGGAAGGATGAATCGCGCAATTGACTACCGCACCGACTTCTACTCTTTGGGAGTGACTTTCTATGAAATGCTGACCAACCAGTTGCCATTTAGTACCACCGATCCGATGGAGTTGGTTTACTGTCATATTGCCAAACAACCCGTCCCACCTAAAGAGGTAGCAGAAATTCCTCAAGCGGTTTCAGATATTGTGATGAAACTGTTAGCAAAAAATGCGGAAGACCGATATCAAAGTGCGGCGGGATTAAAATTTGACCTGGAAACTTGTTTGCAGCAATTGCAGACAACTGGAAAGATTGAAAATTTTGCCATCGGTCAACGCGATCGCGGCAACCAATTACTCATTCCCCAGAAACTTTATGGTAGAGAAACCGAAGTCCAAATTCTTCTAGATGCCTTTGGACGAGTCAGCCTCGGTGCCACCGAGATGATGTTAGTTTCCGGTTATTCCGGGATTGGTAAAACTTCAATCGTCAATGAAGTTCATAAACCAATTGTAGCAGCTAGGGGATATTTTATTGCGGGTAAGTTTGACCAGTTTAAGCGCAACATTCCCTATGCGGCGTTAATCCAAGCATTTCAAGAATTAGTTCGTCAGCTATTAACAGAAATTTCCGAACACATTGCTATTTGGAAAGAAAACTTATTAAAGTCGCTAGATAATAACGGTCAAGTTATTATTGATGTTATCCCCGAAGTCGAACTAATTATCGGTAAACAGCCTGAAGTTCCTCAACTGGGTTCATCGGAATCCCAAAACAGATTTAATCGGGTCTTTCAACAATTTATTCGCGTTTTTTGTCAACCCGAACACCCGCTAGTCATATTCCTAGACGATTTACAGTGGGCAGATTCGGCATCTCTAAAGTTAATTCAACTCTTAGTCACTGACCCAGATAGCAAATATTTGTTAACGATTGGAGCTTATCGAGATAACGAAGTCAGTCCCGTTCATCCTTTAATTCAGACAATAGAAAAAATTCAAGAAACTGAAACGGCGGTGAATAATATCACCATTCAGGCGCTGGCTTTGGATAGCGTCAACCAATTAATCGCCGACACTCTCGATGCCAGCGTAAATTCAGACAAAATCAAAGTTTTTTCCGAGTTACTTTTTAATAAAACCCAAGGCAATCCGTTTTTCTTAACGCAGCTACTCAAAACCCTGTACTCGGAAAATCTGCTGGTTTATCAAGTAGATACAGACCGCTGGGAGTGGGATATTCAACAAATACAGGCGATTGGTATCGCAGATTTCAATATTGTTGAACTGGTTGGTCGCAATATTCGCAAACTCCCTGAAAAAAACCAGAAATCATTAAAATTAGCGGCTTGCATCGGCAACCAATTTAACTTAGAAGTTTTATCAATTGTCAATGAAGAATCAAACTTAGCGACGGCTGCTCATTTGTGGGAGGCAATGCAAGCGGGTTTGATTCTGCCGCTGTCTGAAAATTACAAAATTCCTCTAGTCTTTGCCCAGGAAGAGTTGGCATCTATACGCGATATCAAAGTTGACTACAAATTTTTGCACGATCGCGTGCAGCAAGCAGCCTATTCTTTGATTCCAGAATCGGAGAAAAAAGCCACTCACCTGAAAATTGGTCAACTACTGCTGAATAATACAACAGAGCAAGAGCGAAAAGATAATATTTTTGCTCTGGTTAACCAACTGAATTTTGGCACAGATTTGCTAACTAATCAGTCAGAAAAAGATGAGTTAGCCCAATTAAACCTGATTGCTGGACAGAAAGCAAAGGCAGCTACTGCCTATGAAGCCCCTGTTAATTATTTGAATGTAGGTATAGAACTCCTGAGTCAAGATAGCTGGGAAAGTAGATACGATGTGACATTTAATTTTTATCGGGAAGCGGCGGAAGCCGAATATCTCAATGCCAATTTAGAACGTGCGGAAATTTTGTGCGATCGCACTCTCCAAAAAGCCAAAACAATCCTCGAACAAGTCAACTTATATGTGCTGAAAATTAGGCTTAACCTCGCTAAAAACCAGATTAAATCTGCTTTAGATACTGGGCTACAAATCCTAGAAATACTGGGAGTGACAATATCTCAATCACCCCCGCAAGAACTTAATATTGAGGAGTTAGCTACGCTGCCAAAAATGATCGATCCCTACAAGCTGGCGGCTATGGAGCTTTTAGTTCTGATTTTCCCACCAGCTTGCTTCGCAGAAAGCCCGCTATCGCTACCAATTCTATATACTACGATCGAACTTTCTCGTCAGTATGGGAATTCGCCACAGTGTACTTTTGCCTATTCTATTTACGGAGCAATGGTGTCTTGGCTCATACCAGATATAGATTTTGCCTATCAACTTGGTAAACTTTCTTTACAAGTATTAGAGCAGTTAGATGCCAAAGAGTTTCGTTCTAAAATATTGGTTAATGTTTCCATCTGTATTACGCACTTCAAAAAGCATACTAGGGAAACTATAAAACCCCTTCGTCAAGCAATTAATAGCGGCTTAGAATTTGGAGATATAGAATATGCTTGTCATGCTGCTGATTACTACTGCGCTCATCTGTTTTTTAATGGCGAGCATCTAGACTACGTGCAAGAACAACAAAAACACTATATTGATTTTGCCGATAATTTTTCCCAAGAATATCAGTTTTATCTGCTCAAAATAATTGGTCAATTAGTCGCAAATTTACGAGGCATAACAGATAATAGCCTGATTTTAACTGGTGAATTTTTGAATGAGGGAGAAGCTATTGCTTATTTGACAAAAATTAATAATTTAATGTCTTTATTTAGAGTGCTTTTTGCAAAAACCCTACTTTGCTATTTATTTAAAGATTATAAAAATGCTATAATTTATGCTAAAAGAGCGTTAGATAATTCAATGCTAGTTCAAGCTAATATTAGCTTTAATAACCAGGTTTATTACTATTCTATGGCTCTTTTAGCTCAGTATTTTCAGGAAAGTGAGGAAAAGCAGCAACAATACCTGAAACAAGTAGAAGAAAATCAGGAAAAGATGAAATATTGGGCGCAACATTGCCCAATGAATTACCAGCATGAGTATGACTTAGTAGAAGCAGAAAAAGCCCGCGTATTGGGGCAATCTTTCTCAGCAATGGAATATTACGACTTGGCGATAGATGGAGCCAAGGAAAATGGATACGTCCAGCACGAAGCCCTCGCCAATGAACTAGCAGCAGAATTTTATTTAACTTTAGGTCGTCAGAAAGTAGCGCGTACCTACATGATAGACGCTTACTATGCTTATATTCGCTGGGGAGCAAAGGCAAAAGTTAAAGATTTAGAAGAGCGCCATGCTGAATTACTCGCACCAGTCGTCGGTAGGAAAAACAGCCTGACGAGTGGAAGAGACGAAACGATTTTTCAGACCAGAACGACTGTCACTTCTACCAGTTCAGGTGCTGCAAACGAGCTGGATTTATCAACAATTATCAAAGCCTCCCAAGCGCTCTCAGGGGAAGTTCATTTAGATAAGTTACTCTCGAAGTTGATGCAAGTCTTGCTGGAAAACGCGGGAGCAGAAAAGTTTTATTTCATCATACCTGACCCAGCAGGTAAGTGGAAAATTGAAGCTCAATGTACGGGTGAACGATGTGAATTAATATCTAAGTCAGCGACTGAAAATCAAGTGATGCCTATCTCGCTGGTTAATTATGTACAACGCACGCAAGAAACTCTGGCGATGGATGATGCAACGAATAAAAGCAGGTTTGCATCTGACCCGTATATTATTCAGCAGCGACCTAAATCTATCTTGTGTAGCTCTCTGATCGATCAAGGTAAATTGGTGGGCATCTTATACCTAGAAAATAATTTAACAGCGGGGGCTTTTACGCGCGATCGCTTAGAAGTCCTCAACATCATTTCCGCCCAAGCTGCGATCTCCATCGAAAATGCCCGTCTCTATCAAACTTTAGAAGAAAAGGTGCAACAACGCACCGCCCAACTCGCCCAAGCAAACCAGGAAATTAGCAGCCTCAATAACAAACTTAAAGCCGAAAACATCCGCCTCAGTGCTGAGTTAGAAGTCACGAAACGACTGCAACAAATGATCTTGCCCAAACAATCAGAACTAGATAAAATTAAAGGATTAGAAATAGCTGGATATATGGAACCTGCCGATGAAGTGGGTGGCGACTACTACGACGTGCTAACCCAAAATGAGCGGGTAAAAATTAGCATCGGCGATGTTACTGGACATGGTTTAGAAAGTGGCGTATTAATGATTATGGCGCAAACCGCCGTCCGCACTCTCCAACAAATGAACGAAACCGATCCGGTGAAATTTCTTGATGTGTTAAACCGCACCCTTTATGCCAATATCGAGCGCATCGACTCGTCTAAAAACATGACCTTGGCTTTGTTAGATTATCAAGATAGTAACTTCAGCCTCAGCGGTCAACATGAAGAAGTTATCGTAGTCCGTACTGATGGTAACATCGAACGGCTCGATACAATGGAACTCGGCTTTCCTCTAGGATTAGAGGAAGATATTGCTGATTTTGTTTCCCAAGTTGAAGTGCATCTTAATCCAGGGGATGTAGTAGTGCTTTACACAGATGGAATTACCGAAGCTGTAAATATAAATAAAGTGTATTACGGCATAGAAAGATTGTGCCAAGTGACAAAAGAAAATCGCCACAAAACGGCTGAAGAAATTCGACAAGCAGTAATCGATCATCTGCGGCAACATATTGACAAACATAAAGTTTTTGACGACATTACGTTGGTAGTTATAAAACAGAAATAACGCAAGTTGGTAATTGGTAATTGGTAAATTGTTTGAGCGTCCGACGATAGAAACCGACTTCACGCCCAACAATTTTGGAAATGGTGCGCGGACTCACGAAGGTGCGATCGAAAGCTGAGCGCTACGTCTGTGCTAAATTGGGCGATCGGCGAATTTACTGCAAACATCCACCTAAAATCCAAAATTCCTCAAACACATCAACCAACTTGTGGTAAAAAGAAATTTGTGTGTATGCGTACCAACTGACACCAAAACCTGGTGAGTATTAGGTTGCCTCGCAGGTTGAACAGACAAAACTTGCACTTTCATTGTATTAACGAGTAATATCAAATCCGTTGGTATCGGAATTATTAATCTCTCTCTTCTCTTCCTCTGTGTCCTCTGCGGTCTCTGCGGTTAAATCATTCCGAAATTAGAAATCTCATTCAAAGCTAAGTCTAAATCCCCCTTTCCTGCCAATAAGAGTAAAAGGGAGATTTAGGACGATCGCTAAAGCGTCAAAGACTGAGGATTTGTCTCAATCAATTTCGCTAAATCTTGCAAGAAAGACGCAGCATCAGCACCGTAAATAATCCGGTGATCGCAAGTAATATTCACCTGCATTTGCCGCTTCACTCCCATCAAACCATCTTCATTAGCTACTACTTGCGGCCGCGAAGAGCCGATCGCCAAAATCGAGCCTTGATTCGGCGGCAAAATCGCGTCAAACTTGTCTACTCCAAACATTCCCAAATTGGAAAGAGTAAAAGTTCCCGTGCTGTATTCATCAGGCTTCAACTGCTTGGTGCGAGCGCGATCGACTAAATCCTTCCAAGTGCGAGAGAGCGAATAAATATCGAGGCGATCGGCATTTTGCAACACCGGCGTAATCAAACCACCGCCATCCATCGCCACCGCTACCGCCACATTAATATCAGCGCGGTATTGAATTCCCGACTCCACATAAGAAGCATTCAGCAGAGGATGTTTTTGTAAAGTTACAGCTACAGCCTTCGCCAGCATAGCCGTCATCGTGACGCCCTTCGACTTAATTTGTTTGTAGAGTTTGTCGAGATTATCAGTAGTAATTGTGTAACCCACGCGGAAAGAAGGCACGCTCAAACTTGCTTCCATATTCCGCACCACCGCATTTTGCAGCGCATTCATCGGTACTTTTTGGCCCGAAAGTGCGATCGCCGGGACTGGTGCGGGTGCGGGTTTGGCTGCTGCGGGGGCGGGTGCTGCGGGGGCGGGTGCTGCGGGAACTGTTACCGCTTGCTGAACCGGAGCGGGTTGAGCTTTGCCGGCTGCTGCTTCCACATCCTCTGCGACAATGCGACCGTTGGGCCCGCTGCCTTTGATAGAATTCAAATCTACTTTAAACTCTTTGGCTAATTTGCGAGCGCGGGGAGAAACGACGCTGCGGCCGTTTTGGCGGCTGACATTTTGCTGTAAACCTGCTGAGGATGTAGCTGCGCTGACAGGAGCGGGGCTGGGAGCCGGGGCTGCTGCTGGGGTTGGAGCGGCGGCTCCTTGCTGCTGAGCGACGGCGATTTCGGCTTCTGTTTCTGCCACTAGGGCGATTGCCGCCCCCACCGGAGCAACTTCGCCTGCAGGTACGATAATTATTGCTAAATAGCCTTCGTAGAAAGACTCGACATCCATGTCGGCTTTGTCGGATTCAACGACTACCACCGTTTCGCCTTTTTCTACTTTGTCTCCGGCGGATTTGACCCAGGAAACAATTTTGCCCTCTGTCATTGTCGAACTCAGGGCTGGCATGAAAACTTCGCGAATCATCTGTAAAAAGTCCTTTTGTGTTGGTAATAGGTAATCGGTATTTGGCAATTGATAATTGGCGATCGGCTACCGGCAATACTTATTATTATGCCAGTCTCTCGCATTCTTGATGTGTGACTGTTGACTCAAAATCAATTGCCAATTACCGATCGCCAATTACCACTTACCAATTTCTAAATATCACCTCGAATTTCTTCGACTATGCCGTCGCGGAGGAGAATTTCTACTTGCATTTTTTGAATCAAGTTTTCTCCGAGCCCGACAGTGAACGTGCCGTCAATTTGACCTTGACTCACTTCTTGTTCCAGGTCTAGCACCTGCACTTGCTGAAGCTGTTGCAGGTTTTGGTTTTTCTGTTCTAGCAGTTCGCTTTTTCTTTGATTCACCTGCACTTGAATGTTTTCTATTTGCTGCATTACTTGCGGGCCTGGGGGCTGCAGATTTTGCTTTTGGATTTCTGAAATCATCCGCTGCCCTTGCATTTCTAACTGTTGTAGCTGAGAATCAATTTGGTTGATTTGGGCTTGGAGTTGCTGTTGAGCTTCTTCTTTCCAGCGGGGAGTAACGACGACTTTAACGTTAATCGATCGTTTCAAGAGTAATTGTGGTTCCATAAAGTTGTTGCTTGTCAATTAGGAATTAGGCATTAGTCATTAGTCATTAGTTGGTAAACATGAACTAATGGCCCAGGACTGAGGACTCGGACTCGGGACTCGGGTGTTGGGATAATTTTTGCTTTTCCATTCCCCAAGTCCTGCGAATATTTCAAAACATCCCGTCAATCATATCGCGGTAGTGTTGCGTCACAACCGGGCGCTTAATTTTCAGGGTCTGGGTCAACATTCCATTTTCGATCGAAAATGGCTCCTGAATCAACCGAAACGGGCCGATGCGATCGTCCGCGCGGTATCCAGGGCGATTTTGCACCTCTCGGTTCAATTCTTTGCGGAATAAATCTTGAATTGTCTTGCTATTCCAGTCAATTTCGTGTAATGGGGGAGTCTGAGTTTCTGCCCATTTCTGCACGGCTTCTGCATTGGGGACAATTAAGGCGCCGACGGATTTCTGGTCTTGACCTACTAACATAATTTGGTCGATGTAGGGGCTGCGGACGCAGGCGTCTTCTATGGGCTGGGGTTCGATGTTTTCGCCGTTGGTGAGGACGATCGTATCTTTGGCCCGCCCGGTCAAGATTAAGTCATTTCCCGGTGTCAGCCAGCCCAAATCGCCGGTGTCGAACCAGCCTTGGGAGTCTATCGCCTTGGCAGTCGCTTGGGGATTGAGATAATAACCTGCCATAATTTGCGGCCCCCGCGCCAATACTAAACCGCGCTGGCCTGTTGGCAGTTGCTGTCTGGTTTCCGGGTCTACTATTTTAATTTCCGTATGGGCTAGAGGCTGTCCTGCGGAACCTTTAAGATTGTGCCAAGGGCGGCGCACAGTTAAAACCGGCGAAGTTTCGGTTAAACCGTATCCCACCAACAAACCGATATTCGCTATTTCAAAGAAATTGTCTATATGCGCGGCCAAAGAACCGCCTCCGCTAATTGCCCATTTTAAGCGTCCCCCTGTAGCTTCCCTGACTTTTTTGTAAACCAATTTTTCGGCCAGGGCGTGTACGGGCGACCACAGAATGCTTTTGATGCGGGCGATTAGTTTTTCGGAAGCAGAAGCCGGTGTCAAACTCAGAGTTAATCCTTGGGAAATGCGGCGGTTCTCGATGTATTGCTGGCTGGCAGATAACAGGAAATTCACCAATTTTTGTTTGTTGGCTGGCTGTTCCCGAAATTGCTTTTGTACTGCCTCGTAAATCGATTCCCAGATGCGCGGAACGCTGACCATGTAGTGGGGTTTGTAGGCTTTAAAGTCTTGTTTGAAATAGCGAATATTGGTGTAAATTTGGGTGCATCCTTGGGAAAGCAGGAAGTATTCGACGCTGCGTTCGTAAGCGTGCCAACTGGGCAACATACTGAGGGCGCATTCGCCCGGTTCTGGCTGGAGAACTGTACCTAAAGTGGTGACTTGGTGCAGCAGGTTGCCGTGAGTCAGCATGACGCCTTTGGGTTTGCCGGTGGTGCCGCTGGTGTAGAGGAGGGTGGCGAGGGTTTGCTGGCTGTGGTTGGTGGGTTTGAGGGGACGGTTGGCCCCTGTGGTCATGACTTGGGAAAATTTGACTGTGCTCAGGGTTTGGCTGATTTCCGGTTCTTCGTCCGAGAGGAGGACGATGAGTTGAACGGGCAAATCTGGGAGGCGGTGTTGCAGTTTTTTCAGTAATGCCAGGTTTTCGACTACCAAGGCACTGCTGCCGCTGTCTTGGATGATGTACAAAAGTTCTTCGGGGTCGGCGGTGGCACCTCGAACGGCGTTGGCGGCCCCGGCCATCATGATGCCTTGGTCGGCTATCAGCCAGCGGGGGCTGTTGTCGGCGAAGAGGGCGACGCGGGGAGGGACTGCTTCTTCGGGATTTGGTTCGATGCCGAGGGCTTGGAGGCCGGCGGCGAATTGCTGGATTTGCTGGTAGAGGTCGGTGTAGGTGAATTTGATTTCTGGCTGGCTGTGGGGGTCGTGGAGGGCGACGGTTTGACCGAATTTTTGTTTGACGGTAGCCCAAATTTCGGGTATCGATCGAATGGAACTGTAATCGATCAGGCGGCTGAGGTTCGCGCGTTCGCGATCTGCCATTTGATAGGATGTGTTGTTCATAAGGATTTTTGCGATTTGTGTGAGATTAAAGAGTTGTTTGTGAATCTATTATTAATTTATATCTGAAGGGGGGCGATCGAACCGGGACAGTTTGCATACCTGTCTGTACCTGAGAGAGGCTATTTTTTGTTAGTTGTTGTTATCTTTTCATCGATCGGGCTGAGGCAGAAATCGGCTTTTTTGCAAAAATGTTCGATCGCAGCCTTTAATATCGATCAAAAACCCGGTTTCTTTGGTATTTGATGCACAATTATCCATTTAGCAAACAAAGTTAAACAGAAATATATGAATTTACGAAAGTTTATAGTAGTTGCTTTGAGTGCGATCGCGGCATCATGTGGAAATGTACTTGGAGCCAAAGTTGCACAGACGCAACCAGAAAATAGTAGACGAACATTTGCTGATTGGTGTCGCCAAAAAGCTGATTTGAGTCCTGAAACCAAATATACCGTTGATGTGCTGTTGAAGGAAGCGGGGACTAATGATTGCGATGCGGCCGATCGGAAACTTTCTAGTCTCACGGAGCTCTACCTCAACCACCAGGGGATCGGCGATATCAAACCGCTAGCATCCTTGACTAACCTGACACAGCTCGCCCTCGCCTTCAATGAAATCGGCGACATCAAACCGCTAGTATCCTTGACTAACCTGACCAATCTCTACCTCAGCTACAATCAAATCAGCGACATCAAACCGCTAGCATCCTTGACTCACCTGACACAGCTCCACCTTGATGGCAATAAAATCGGCGACATCAAACCGCTAGTATCCTTGACTAACCTGACTGCGATCGACCTCACCTTCAATGAAATCAGCGACATCAAACCGCTAGCATCCTTGACTCACCTGACACAGCTCGTCCTCCAAGGAAATCAAATCGGCGACATCAAACCGCTAGCATCTTTGACGAAACTGACTGAACTCGACCTCATCAATAATCAGATCGGCGACATCAAACCGCTAGCATCCTTGACTAACCTGATGGATCTCAGGCTCATCGGAAATCAAATCGGCGACATCAAACCGCTAGCATCTTTGACGAAACTGACGAAGCTGTGGCTCAGTGGCGATGGGATCGGCGATATCAAACCGCTAGCATCCTTGACTAACCTGACGAAGCTCTGGCTCAAGGGAAATCAGAGCGGCGAGATCAAACCGCTAGTATCCTTGACTAACCTGACTGAACTCAGCCTCGAAGGAAATCAGAGCGGCGAGATCAAACCGCTAGCATCCTTGACTAACCTGACGAAGCTGATCCTCAGAGGCAATCGGATCGGCGAGATCAAACCGCTAGCATCCTTGACTAACCTGACATATCTCGACCTCAGCAATAATCAAATCAGGGATATCAAACCGCTAGCATCCTTGACTAACCTGACATATCTCGACCTCAATGGCAATCCGATCGCTCCCAAGACTTGTCCTCTTTCGCCAGAGTCTATCTGTAAGTGGGAACCATAACCCAAACCATAAAACTTGAAAATGATGCCCGATCGCACTTCAATATTTCAATGACGATGGCTGTGCTGCTGATAAAGTTCGATCGCGAGTTCGAGTCGCACATCGGCTTCAGTCAGGGGGAGATTGTCGGGAAGGTCGATCGTAATTTGCATGATTTAAGCTACTTTTTAATTTTGATGGTCTTTTAAGTGCGATCGATAATGTCTCGAATTTGATTAGCTGGGATGTCATCTTGGTCTGACTTGGAGTAGATAACGACGAGTAAGATGTAGGTATCGCCCCTGAGTTGATAGATAACTCGCTAGCCGCCACTTTTTTTGCCTTTTTGGATGTCGCTGTTTTTGAGGCGGACTTTGAAAACAGTGTAGCCTGTGCCGGGGATTTGGTCGCCGATGAAATTGCCAGACTGTAGCTCATCAAGTAGCGGTTTTAGGTCGGTGCGGATACTGCGGTAGCGTTTAATTAAGGTAAGGTGCGAAGTCGTGTTTTGAACTCATCGGAAAAGAGAAGCTGGATTTGGGGTGTCTCGTCAGTCATCAATGCCATCCCACAGTTCGGAAATAGGATGTAATTTGCCTTCTTTAATTTGCTGGAGGGAGGTACGGAGGCTAGCTAGGACGAGTTCGGTGGGTTCGTCATCGGGATCTGCGGGCGGGGTGACAATATGGCGGCTGATTAATAGTTGGTACAAGTCGTCCACAGACATTACAGCGAGTTGAGCGGCTTTATCGAGACGGAGGCTGTGCTGCTGATAAAGTACGATCGCCAATTCTATCCTCACATCGGCTTCAGTCAGGGGGAGGTTGTCGGGAAGGTCGATCGTAATTTGCATAATTTATAGTACCTTTTTATTTCAATTGTCTCTGAAGTGCGATCTTACAGATTCATTAAACTTTGATTCATTGTTTCTGCCTGTTCCTAACTTTTACAGCTATTGTGCAAAAGGCATTTGGGAAGTCGCAATGAGTAACGTGCAGGCTGCTCAATTACTAGCAGTTGCCTTGACTGAGCAGAACTCAGGTGAAGCGGCATGAAATAGGGTGAATTCAACAACAGATGATACGGCTAAGATGTGCCGAAAAGTACCCTTCCTCCCATCCCCAAAATAATTTAACTAGATTTTGCGGCGGCAATCGCTGGATTCTGCATAGTTAATGACTTACCGCAACGCAACTATCTGGTATTGTATCAGAGCAATTAACTACGAAATCACTACCGTCAATCCTGCTTTCAACAGTGTCGGTAATTGAAAATACAAAGACTTGCCACCGCCCGTCGGGATGACAATCATCATATCCAGTTTTTGTAAAGCAGGTTCGACAATTTCCTGAGTTGGTTGTTGGATTCTACACTATTCCATGCTTTTGGAGAACCAATACACTGAGTGCGATCGCACAAAATTCCTTAAGCAGAGAAACCGATACTTTTAATCGGGGTTTAGATTCATAGTGATGGGTAGCGATAGTGATGGGTTTAGGCCATCACAGAAGTCACCCCCAAATGGAAGACCGTTATCAATCGCAAAACTTTCCATCTTACTTTAATCCGTTATATACCCAGACCAGAGGGTCAATTAATTGCTTGAATTGCTGCTACAAATTAACAGCCATCAATATTTCTTTACCACGATCGGGCCCTGGATTTCACAAACGAGCGTCGAAAATTGATGGTTTTTGAGTTCTGAATGTCAATTTCTCTGTAGATATACGTATGCCGCACACAACACCTGCCTCGCCCAGCTTCACACAATCTTCACAAATATTCCGTATAATTACGGTAGTTATATAAAGATTACGTAAAGATTGCCCTTAAAGGTAGCCAAAACCACGATTCTGTAAGTTAAACTGAGAGCCAGCCAAAACCACACTTACGTAATCACCACAAAATCCTGAAAAAACGCAATTTTATATATCCTAAAGGCGTTGAAGGGATGCCGTAACTAAGAGGTGTTAGTCGGACATACAGCGGATTCCAGGTTTATAAAGTACACCCCAGAAACCGGGTTTCTTCTGGATTTATCGCCAGAAACCAGTTTTATTCAAGAAACCCGGTTTCTCTGTACTTCACTTACCTGGAAAGTGCTGTATCGACAAACAGTTTGTAAGCCAACTAGGTTGCAACTAAACCAATAAAAATCGCTCATAACCGGGTTAGTTGCCATTCAAAAAAAATGAAACACTTTTTTGACAGGGTAAGTTATGAAAAAAAAATTAGGGGTGGGAAATCAAATTTTTAAAACCCCAGAAGCCTTGGAAAATTTCCCGGCCATTCATAAAAATTTCGAGGAAGTCGGTGCAGGGCAGACTTTAGTGGCGAAATTAAATACAGCCTGTGAAATTTGCGAGTTTCAACTCGGAGATGAAATCACTCAATATCAAACATCAGATAATAGCAACAATTTCCTTGAAAAAGAACAGAAGGATTCCCTACGGGATAGCTTCGCTTCACGCAATTTTTATTTAGTTTGCGAGGGAAGAGTCAGGCTGCTAGCGGTAGAAGCGTCGCAACAGCAGGAGATTTCGGCGGTGGTACTGGAAGTCGGAGCAATATTTGGCACAGATCACCTATTTATTGAAAGCGGACTGCCTTACAGGGCTATTGCGGCTGGGACTTGCCAAATCGGTCGAATTTCCGCCACCACATTGGAGCTGATTTTAGAAGAATTCCCGCAACTGCAACTGCACTGGCGGCAAGAATTTCAAAAGCGACAGCGGTTAATCTTTTTCAAGACACAAACAGATTTGCGATCGCTCCCTCCCCACAAACAACAGCTTCTGTGGCCGCACTTACTTCCTTACACAGAAGAAAGCCGAATTACTGCCGGAGTTTCCATCGCTGAGCACTGCCAAAACTCCAACAATCATTTTTGGCTCCGCAGCGGTCAAATTCAAGGTCAATCACCGCCAATTCTCGGCAGTAATTGGGAACATTCAGACGTAAAGAGCGACTGGATAGCGGTAACAAACCTGATAATTTACCAGCTTAGCAGCGAACAGTGGGAAATAGCCAAAGCCACAATTAGTTCCGAAAGCAATTCCCGCCCTAAAATCATTCGCAAACCTCCAATTTTAAGCTTAGTAACGCCGCCCCAAGATGCCAGATATAGCCCACAAACCGAGCCATCAAAATTAACCGCAGTTGCTCGGCAAAAAGCCGCAACCGGAATCATCAGCTTTCCCAAACCCAAGCAGCGGCGCTGGTTGAGCAGCAGACACCCATTCATTCAACAACAGAGCGCAGCAGATTGTGGAGCAACTTGCTTAGCGATGATTAGCGAGTATTGGGGTAAAAAATTCAGCCTAAATTACTTGCGCGAATTGGCAGAAATTGGCCGCAGCGGCGCTTCGCTCAAGAGTCTGGCAAAAGCAGCGGAAAGGATGGGCTTTCAAACCCGTCCCGTGCGAGCTTCTTTAACTCCGCTGCGAAATCAAAATCCCTGGATTGCTCACTGGCAAGGCAATCACTACGTGGCAGTTTACCGCTTTAAAAATCAACAGGTTTTAGTTGCCGATCCGGCTGCGGGCAAGCGGTGGATGAGCATTAAAAGTTTTACCGAAAATTGGACTGGGTACGCCCTAATTTTAGACCCGACAGCGGAACTCTACCGCAATCACACTGCCGAACATCAAGGCATCAAACTTAAAGATTTTGTTGGCATAGTCTGGCCCTACCGGGCTGCGATCGCCCAAATTCTGATCCTCTCCTTGTTGCTCCAACTATTTGGTTTAGTTACTCCCCTATTTACTCAAGTAATTCTCGACCAAGTGGTTGTCAGCAAAAGCGTAGTAACTCTGCACGTTTTTGCGATCGGACTGCTGCTGTTTAGTGTTTGGCGAACGCTGTTGGGTGCAACGAGACAGTATTTGCTGGATTATTTGTCGAACCGCATTGACGTGACTTTAATTAGCGGCTTTATCAGTCACACTCTCAGTTTGCCGATTAAGTTTTTTGAATCTCGTCAGGTGGGCGATATCTTGACGCGGGTTCAGGAAAATCAAAAAATTCAGGCATTTTTGACTCGCCAAGCTATTACGGCTTGGTTGGATGCTTTGATGGCTGTAGTTTACATCGGACTGATGGTTTACTATAACTGGCGTCTGGCTTTGTTGGTGCTGGCGTTGATTCCGCCGATCGTGATTTTGACTTTAATCGCAACTCCCTTTCTGCGAAAAGTGTCCCGCGAGATTTTTACCGAAAGTGCCAAGCAAAATTCATCTTTGGTGGAAATGATTACTGGGGTAGCTACGGTTAAGGCAACTGCTGCTGAGCGAGAAATGCGTTGGCGCTGGGAAGACCAATTAACTTCGATGATTAATGCTAAATTTCGCGGGCAGAAGTTGGCGAATTCTTTGCAGGTGATCGGGGGCGGGATTAATACTTTGGGGAGTACGGCTTTGCTGTGGTACGGGGCAATGCTGGTGATTCAAGACGAGTTGACGATCGGTCAATTTGTGGCTTTTAATATGATGATTGGGAGCGTAATTTCTCCTGTGCTTTCAGTGGTGGGACTTTGGGATGAGTTTCAAGAAGTGCTGGTTTCGATCGAGCGTTTGGATGATGTATTCTCTGCCCAACCTGAAGAAAGCCCTTACAAGCCAATGCTGGTGCTGCCTCGCATTCAGGGAAACGTCAAGTTTGACAATGTTTCTTTCCGTTATGCTCAGGATGAGGAACGCAATACGCTGCAAAATCTTTCCTTTGAGGTGCAAGCTGGAGAAACTGTGGCAATTGTCGGCCGCAGCGGTTCCGGTAAGAGCACTTTGGTAAAGTTGCTGCAAGGTTTCTATTATCCAGAAAAGGGGCGGCTGACAATTGACGGCCACGATATTCGGCACATTTCTTTGCAGTCGCTGCGAGTTCAGTTGGGTGTTGTTCCTCAAGATTGTTTCTTGTTTTCGGGAACGATTTTGGAAAATATTACGCTGTATAAAAACGGAAACGATGCGGATTCTGCAAGCTTGGAACAGGCGATAGAAGTGGCGAAGCTAGCAGAAGCTCACGCTTTTATTCAAGATATGCCGCTTGGTTATCAAACTCCTGTGGGGGAAAGGGGAACGAGTTTGTCTGGGGGCCAGCGACAGCGAATTGCGATCGCCCGCGCTCTTTTGGGCGATCCCCGAATTTTGGTTTTGGATGAAGCAACTTCTTCGCTGGATACCGAATCTGAGCGCAGGTTTCAGCAAAATCTCGCCCGCATTAGTCGCGATCGCACTGCGTTTATTATCGCTCACCGGTTGTCTACGGTGCGTAATGCCGATCGCATTTTGGTTCTAGACAAAGGCATTTTAGCCGAACAAGGCAACCACGACGAATTGATGGCTGAACGCGGACTTTACTATCACCTCGCTCAGCAACAACTCGATATTTAAGTCATTAGTCATTGGTCATCAGTCATTAGTCATTGGTCATTAGTTATTGGTCATTAGTTATTGGTCATTAGTTATTGGTCATTAGTTATTGGTCATTAGTCATTAGTCATTAGCAAGACAAGGCTAAAGATAATTTTCATATCATGTCCGATCGATTAACCATAATATCCCGGTCGGGCGGGTTTTTGAGATTGTCAATTATTAGCAGGTATTGTTGGCGAACCCTCCCCTACAAAAATCGATCTCGCTCGACCGGAAATGATATCACTTACTTCTGACTCCTGACTGATAGCTCCTAACAACTGCCAACTGCCAACAGTCAAAAGACTAATTTGGAGGAAAGACAATGTTTTCAGAAGATGGCAAACAATTAGGCCGCGCTCCTAACGAAATAGGTGAAGTCTACGGGGGCGTAGCTTCTAGGCAAGAAAACGAACTCAGAAAAAAAGACCGCTCTTTAGAAGTAGTCGAATCTCAAAAGCGCTCCTGTCAAACTCATGACGGTATCAATATTGCCAAGTTGCGGCAGCCTGATGCGAATAATTGGTCTACTTCTTTGCACTCGGTACTCGACCAGCCGCCAGTATATTTTCCCCAGCGGTTGATATTAGGAGGAATGGTTTTTTCCGTAGCTTTTGGAGCGTGGGCAACTTTGGGAAAAATTGACGAGGTTGGTCATGCTCAGGGTAAATTAGTTCCCAAAGGCGCTGTTTACAAAATTCACCCGACGGAGACGGGAAAAATTATTAACCTCGCTATCAAAGAAGGTCAAAAAATCAAAGCTGGACAATTATTGGCGGAATTAGACCCGTCGAATGCCGAGAGCGAGGTGGAGCGTCTCGATCAAGTTTTGGACGCTTATCGAATTCAATTGGTGCAAGAGATGAGTTCGATCGAGAGAACTAAACTGGAAGCGGAAGCTAGCCAAGCTATTGCTGCTGCTGACAAGCGGGGGGCTGAAGCTGCGATCGCCCGCGCGATCGCTTCAGCCGCCACCACGCAGTCTCAAATCGAGCAATTGCAAGCAGATTTAGTGTCTCAGCAAGCGCGCAAGCAACAGCTCAAACCTCTGGAAAAGAATGTGCAAGACTTGCTCTCGCAACTGAATACAGATATTAATTCCCAGCAAGGGCGGCGCGATGGGGTGAAACCGTTGCAACGCAAGACTCAAGAATTGCTGGCCGGGTTGCAAGCAAAAGTCGTGGCTCACAAAGAGCGGATCGCGCGTCTCAAACCTTTGGTAGATGAGGGAGCACTGTCTAAAGACGTATTGTTTCAAGCTGAGGAAGCTCTGCGAGAAAGCGAAAATGCGGTGATTAGAAGCCAGTTGGGTGAGACAACTCAGGCTGACGATCGCGCTTTTGAAGTCGAGCAAACCGTTCGCGACAGGCAAAGTGCTGCTATCAGGAGTCAACTGTCTGAGGCAACTGGGGTTAAGGAAAGGTTGTTTGAAGTCGAGCAAAATTTGCGCGATCGAACTACAGCCATTTCTAGAACCCAAGGTGAATTAACTCAACAACTGGCAGAAGTCGATCGACTGCAAGCCGAAGCCGCCAGCAAACAAGCTGCAGCGCGCCAAATGCAGTTAGAAAAAGAGCAAAAAATTCAGCAGTTGGAAATGCAATTAAATCAAGTCAAATCCAAAATTGCCGAAACCCAAACCCTGCTCGATCAAGCAAAAAATAAGCTCAAACAAAGATTTCTCTACGCACCCGTCAGCGGAGTGATTTCCGCACTCAACATTTACAACACCGGCGAAGTAGTTCAACCGGGTCAAACTATTGCAGAAATGACTCCGAATCATGCTCCTCTGGTGCTCGAAGTCAGTTTGCCGAACCGAGAAGCGGGATTTGTCAAAACCGGAATGCCGGTGCAAGTCAAATTCGATGCTTTTCCTTATCAAAATTACGGCGTGATTGAGGGAAAAGTTTTATCTATTTCGCCAGATGCCAAAACCGACGAGCGATTGGGTGTTTTTTACCGGGTAGAAGTGAGTATCGATCGAGACTCAGTGAAAGCCAAAAATCAAACCTGGAAACTCAAAGCCGGCCAAACAGCTTCTGCAGAAATTGTCATCCGCCAGCGCAGCATAGCCGACATTTTGCTTGACCCTCTCAAGCAGCTACAAAAGGGCGGCATGAGTTTGTAGAACTTAGTTAAGTGGTTGTTGTCCTTTGTCACTCTCTATACACAAAACAGGATAAAATAATGAATTCCCAATTTCACCATTCTGCCAATCATTCCCAAGTTGGAATCAAACCAGAACAATTGGATGAGATAATTTCAGCCATCCTGGCAGGAAAGTATTCTTGGGCTTGTTTTTTACTTTTGCGGTGCACGGGTTACAACCCTCTAGACTATATCCCTTACCGTACTTCCAACCGCTTGCTTAAGGAAAACAGTCAAATCAGCAAGTCGAGTAAATCGGAAACTAAGCCTGCATCGGGCAAAATTGCGGATTTAGATTATGTGGAAGTGGTGAGGGAAAAACGAGCCGGAGTTCGAGGGGGTTATGTAACTGAGGCTTTTAGCGAGTTGCACTCAGATACCAGAGGTTTTGGACTTGAAGTCAAGGAAGGGCAATATCTCTCGATGCCGAAGGTTGAGTGTTTGCCAATTCCAAGTCAAGGATTTTTTGCGGGATTTAAGACGCGCTTGTTTAATTGGGCGGGTAAGTAATTTAGTCGAGATACCGACAACCCGATCGCTAGCCTTGAGCGTACCTGTTTTTTGGTAGAAGGAGCTGCGGGCGATCGGGTTTTTGAGTATCGAACATCCGCGCTTTCAATAAATCTGCCAAAATGGCAACCTTAGCCAAATTAATTACTTTATACTCAGAAACCCGATTTTAGCTATTGTCGATTTATACTGATTCGCGATCGAGTTTAATACTGTTATTCCTCTGTTTCGGCAATACTAATCCTACTCAAGTTGATTGAGTAGCCTACCTTTTTCGTTTTCAGTACCTAGCAAAATTAATCTGCCAAAATGGCAACACAGGTATGATTAGCCTAGCTATATTAAATACAGAACAACCAAAGGTTGCTTCTAGCAAACAACTCACAAGCAAAAAGGATAAAAGCCATGATTATTTCCGATCTGAACTACTTGGAGACTGCTGAAACTTCTGATGTAGTTGGTGGTATCTTTTTCGGCCGCCTCAACTCAAATGTTTTTGCTAAACTCAATGTTAAGGAACGCTTTGACGTTGACAAAATTTACACGCAATTTGTTGACATCAAGGGCAATCTAGCGACAGCTCAATCTGAAGCTTTTGGGAAAGATACCTCCACCCAAATCTTTACTACTGTTGTAGAAGGTAAGTATT
This sequence comes from Microcoleus sp. M2_D5, assembly GCF_036701935.1. NCBI lineage: Bacteria > Bacillati > Cyanobacteriota > Cyanophyceae > Oscillatoriales > Microcoleaceae > Microcoleus > Microcoleus sp. M2_D5. Next base: position 84,253 of record NZ_JAUBRP010000019.1, read on the forward strand.
CTGCCTCCACAGGATTTTCTGCAGCTAGCTAGCATATAACTCCAATTCATCAAGTCACTTGGAAATTGGAATAAGTGGGTCGGCAGAAACAATTTCAACTATTTGATAGTAGGGCTTCAGAGCTCAAGCCCTACTAATAATTTAATACAGAGAATTGAGGTTTTCTTACATAGTTGGGTTGATTCTGACCGCCTTACTTAGTAGATGATTTACCTAGTTGATTATTTTGCTTTAAAACAAGTAATTAACTACCGCCATCTAGTTGAAAATGGAGCTTTAGGCAATTACCATCTCCCAATCAAAAATTTAGGATCTATCCAATTTTATTATCAACAAAAATTGGTTTAAAATTCATGACTGACTATAAAGTTGTTGTCAAACGCATAGTCTCACCCGATGGGAAAATTATTGCTGAGGCGAAAAGCGTAGTCGAAGCATCTGGCGATGATCGAGGTGAAATTAGTCAAAGCGTTTCTGTAAAGGTTTCATCTGCTAATAGCTCCAGCAGTTACGCCAAATCGAGTTCTAGTAGTTCTTCTTCATCTAGTTTTAGCAGCACTTCATCAACATCGAGTTCCTCTAGAATCTCTTCAATTTAATAATGAATTTAGTCTGCTAAAAACTTATCGTTATCCTGCCATGAAATATTGCTTAATCATCTCTGACTTAAGTTATTTAGAACCAATTAACGAAAGCGAAATCACAGTTGTTGTAGGTGGTGGCAATGTTTACGCTGATACATTCGCCACAACAGCAGCGGGTCGTGGATATGCGATAGCTGTTGCAGGTGGACTTGCCATTGGCAATCAAACTTATACAAATACTGTAACCAACACAACGGTTAAAGACTTGGGTAATCTTGAGTATAGTAGAGCCTATGCAACAGGCACAGCCTATGCAAACACTGGAAACCAAACTGCTTCATCTACAATTCGCAGCACTTCAATTTCATTTTTTGGGCGTTAATAATCTCACCCGATAGGAAGAGGATGGATAATGCTGGGTTTCAGACATCCTCTCAGGAGGATTAGGAGGATCTAGTCTTAACCGACAAATATGGGGAGTATAATTCGTGAGGAAAAATTATATGCAGATTGAGAAAATTGATAATTTTGAAACATTTAAGAAAATCAGAGAAAATTGGGATTCTGTATACGCTGCCGATCGTCAGGCTCACTTTTTCTTATCCTGGATTTGGTTATCTGGATGGTTGCAGATGGTGCATGAGCCGTGCTTCATATTAGCTGCAAAACCAGATACCAAAGATTCATCCTATGTTGCTTTTTTCCCTCTAAAAACTTTATTAAACCACCAGGATGGAGGCGGCTTTGAAACAGAAATCTGCATGGCAGGAAATAGCATGGCAGATTACACAGGACTTATTTGCCTGCCTGGTTATGAAGCCGAAGTAATTCCTGCTTTTGCTGCTTACATCCAGCAAAAGTTAGTATGGTCTAGTTTCAATGTAAAAAGTATTCTAGAAACAGATACACGGATGTCTCTCTTCTTGAGTAATTTCTGTACCGATTGTTTTGAAATTAGTCAAGTCCGCCTTCAAAATGTGAATGAAGAAGAACCCGATATTTATCTGGCTCCTTATGTTTCATTACCAGATGACTGGGAGCAATATCTGCAAAACTCTGTCGGTGTCAATACTCGTCAAAAAATCAGACGCTTTTTAAGGAAAGTTGACAGCTCTGATGAGTTTTATATCACCCACATTAACGCAGAAAATTGGAAATCTCATATTGAAATCCTACTCAAATTATGGGAGTCCAGATGGAAAAAGCAAAAAGGGGATACCTTTGAGGTGCTCCTGGGTTACAATCGCCTTATTTTACGTCATTGTTTTGAACATAACTGTCTGTATCTTTCGGTTCTGTGGAAAGGAGGCAGACCTTTAGGGGCGATCGCCAACTTTGTTGATTTTCAGCAAAAATCCATGCTATTTGTGATTACAGGTCGCGATCAAACTTTTAAAAATCCTCCACCGGGGCTTATCCTCCATGCTGATGCAATTCGATACGCGATTCAAAATGGATTTAAAGTGTACGACTTTTTAATTGGGAATGAGGAATATAAGTATTCTTTTGGAGCTAAAGATCGGCACCTGCAGCATATCGTAGCCACATACAAGAATGGCCAGAAGAGACAACAGGATGTTAGGGATCTTCTTCCTTTAGCAATTCAACTTGCTGTGCGGGATCATCGAGCGAACCGACTCACCAAAGCTGAGCAGGGATACCATCAGATTTTGGCAGCTCAATCAAATCATCCAGAAGCACTCTATGGACTGGGGGTGTTGATGAGGCAAAAAGGTGAGTACCAAACGGCAGAAAATTTACTGAAAAACCTGCTTCAGGTGCAGCCAAACTCTATCAAGGCTTTATTTGGTTTGGGGAATTTATATCAAACTCAAGATCGGTTATCCGACGCGATAGAATCCTATCATCAAATCCTAGCTCTACAGCCTGATGCGATCGCCGCATACAATAACCTTGGCTATGCTCTACAGCAGCAAGGCAAATGGGAAGATGCGATCGCCTACTATCAAAAAGCGCTAGAACTAAAGCCGGATTGCGTTGAAGCTGAGGTTAACTTAGCTAATGCGCTTCATGCTCAAGGAAAGCTATCCTTAGAGAAACAAGCTCATTACGCGGCAATGAACAATGATTTAGGCTCCAAATGTAAACAAGTAGGGGATTTAAAAACAGCGATCGCCTACTATCGCCAATCCCTCTCTATGAAACCAGATTTAGCAGAGGCTCACTATAATTTGGAGCGGCTGCTGCAAGAACAAGCTGAACATCAAACCGCAAGTAACTGCGAGCGAAAAACTCCCATACCTGCCTAGCCTGTAAGTGAGTTTCGATTAGTTTAAAAACAAGGAGCATTATTATGTTGATATCTGATTTGTCCTACCTCAAAAATATTTCAGAAAACGAGTTGATTTTAGGGGGTGCTGCATTGGGATTGGATGCCTTTGCAGTAGTGGACAGTGGAAACACTTTGACTGCTACAGACATTATTTTTAGAAACAAAGGTAAAGTTACGAAAGCAACGGGTACAGGAACAGCTATAGCCATTGGCACTAATCCTCTAGCTGATGTTGATGTTTACTACTCAGGCTTTGATAAAGTCCAAGTAAAAATTAAATCAGGATCGGGAGCAAACTATGCTTTTGAGACTGTTACTGTGAAGGCGATGGACTTGCCACACTAACTTTGATAGCTTGCACTGAGGGCTTAAGCCCTTTTTAGCTTTTAATTATCCCTCTTCTGTCACTTTTGGTAGAGATGATTATCCTACTCCTATTCTAATTAAAGTAGGGTGCGTCGCCGCCAGAATTCTGATTGTTTACGACTATCAATGAGCGACGCACCATACCGCTATACTCTCGCCCGAAGTGACAAAAGAGAGTTATTAACCACTACGTCAGGGGTACGAGCTGGTTTCAGCCCAGGAAAAAGCCGATCGCCCCTACTCGCTGAATGCCAATTCTAATTACTTCCCCATCATCGCAGGTGCGGGGCGATCGCGATCGCCCTGCACCTGCCATGACTCCGCATCTATTCGATCGCGATCGTATTCAAATCGGCCAAATCCGTCGCCTTAGAGGCTGATGCAAGCCCCTCCAACCGCCCTTCCAAGTCCCCTCCCATCCGGTCAACCACAGTCATCAAACTGCTGCCAAACCCCGCTCTGTCAATCAAAATTCAGGAACGGGAGCAGCGGTGTGTCGATCGGCCTTCAACACCAGCAAGGGCGCGCTCGGATACAAAGAGTGTAAACATTGAAAACTTGCGTAAGTCTGATAATTTGAAACAAATCTGCCAAATTGGCAACATACCTCTAATTAGTCCAGATATATTTAGGTAAATCGAAATAAAACACGGTTTTTGCTCATCTTTAGCAGTACGCCCTCATATTTTTTGAGTAAGGGCGAGTGCAAGGAAGGTGCAGTTTAAATTTATACAAGCCTTTTGAGAGTGATGGTGATGGCTAAATCAAATGCAAATGGCAATCTGTACCGATCGCCCAGATTGGTATTAGTAACAGTTTTATTTCGTCCTATTTTCGGGATGCACCAAGGTTCATTTATTAAAAATATTTCAGTCTTTAGTCTGAAGTCAAAACCAATTGTTTCACACTCTTTAAAATCCTACATTGGCATTCATTGAGATTGGCAATGTCAGCGCTCGTGCAAGTGCTTTTGGTCTTTACATACAGGTAAAAGGAGATAAATCGCGATGCCTCCATTAGATTCATTAGCTCCTGAGTCCTTAAATAATATTGTTGGAAACAGCAATAGTTTAAACACCTTGAATTCGTTGGCGAATAACCCTGGTGCGGGCAGCAGCAGTAGTTCCAGCACATCTAGTGCCTTTGTAGATAACAGCGGTGCAGGCAGCACCAGCAGTGCGACAGCCACTTCCCCGACGGGAAGCAGTACCAGCAGTGAGACTGCTTACGCTGCGGGGGCTACCTCTAGCAGCGGGAGTGCACAAGCGCAAACTTCTTCCGTTGCTCCGCCAACTACTAGCGCCACAGCTTCGGCTCCAGCAGCAACACCAGCGCCAACACCAGCGCCAGCACCAGCACCAACGCCCGCGCCTGAACCAGCGCCAACACCAGCGCCCGCACCCGCACCAGCACCAACACCAGCGCCCGCACCCGCACCAGCACCAGCGCCCGCACCAGCACCAGCCCCCGTACCAGCGCCAACACCAGCGCCCGCACCAGCGCCAACACCAGCGCCCGCACCAGCGCCAACACCAGCACCAGCACCAGCGCCAACACCAGCGCCCGCACCAGCGCCAGCCCCCGTACCAGCGCCAACACCAGCACCAACACCAGCGCCAACACCAGCACCAACACCAGCGCCTTCAGAGAGTAGCAGTTCGAGCGAAACGAGCTCGATCGCCAATAATCAAGGCGTTACTAACAACAGCAGCGCGACAGTAACTTCCCCCGCAGGCAGTAGCACTAGCAATCAGACAGGCTATACTCCGGGAGCTACTTCTGGCAGTGCAGAAGCAACCGCTGCTACAGGCGCTCCACCAACAACTAACATCACAACTAACATCGCAACACCAGCGCCCGCACCAGCGCCCGCACCAGCGCCAACACCGCCAACACCGCCAACACCGCCAACACCGCCAACACCCTCAAATAATGAGAATGCGGGTACGGCTGGTGGTGACAGCAGCGCGATCGCTTCTAATCCCACAGATAACAGTAACAGCAATAATTCGATCGCACTTCCCGGCAACAATACCAACAGCAGCAATGCTGAGACAACCGCGCCTCCAGAAATGGTCGCCCCAGAAAACTATCCTGCAGCATTAACTATCAGCTACGACAGCAACGGCGACGGATATTGGCTCGGCACCAGCGACAGCGATGTGATTATTTGCGGTAGCGGGAGCGATCGAATTTTTGCAGGAAGCGGCGACGATATTGTCACAGGTAACAAAGGTGATGATGCGATCGATGGAGGCGATGGAAACGACACTTTGCGGGGAGGAAAAGGTCAAGATTTGCTCAGTGGTGGCAACAGCGACGATTTTCTTTGCGGCGACTTCGGCAGCGATACATTGATTGGAGGTAGCGGCGCTGATACCTTTGCCTTGAGATCCGAAACAGGGAGTGCAGCAGCTAATCCATTGTTAGCCGATCGAGTCGTTGATTTCAATCCCGCTCAAGGCGATCGAATAGGGCTAATAGGGGGACTTTCGGTAGCAGACTTGACACTCGTCGCGTTTGATGCGGATGGTGACGGTACGGCAGACGCGACTCTGGTCAAGTTTAGTTCAAATAATGGCGATCGAATTTTAGCTGTTGTTTTGGGAACAGTTAACGCAGCGGGTGCAACAACTTTGAGCAATGCTGATTTTATTAGTTTGCCAAATGACATCTTGTAGCTAACCGTTAACCGTTAACCCCAACTACCCCGCAGGAAGCGTCCGGGGATGAAGTTAATAAATTTATATAGGTTGATAGAGAAAGATGAAGGACTTTTACGGGCCATTAATTGAAGCAAGTGAAATCATCGAACAACTCAGACAAGAGATGCAATTAAAAACATTTAGTCAAAAGGTTTTGCAGAAAAAAGTTATTGAGAAAGCAGCCAAGGAACGGGGGTTAACTGTGACTCCCGACGAAATTCAAGCTGTGGGCGACCAACTCCGCCGGGAGAAGCGTTTGGAGAAAGCCGCCGATACGATTGCTTGGCTGGTCGATCAGATGATTTCTGTAGAATATCTAGAGGCCGGAATTTGCGATCGGCTTCTCAGCCAAAAACTAGCCGAACACTTGTTTAGCAAAGAAGTAGAAAAGATTTTTGTTCAAAACAAATTGCAATTCGATCAAATAATTCTTTATCAAATAGTTGTTGCCAGCCCGCAGCTTGCTCGGGAACTATTTTATCAAATTCAAGAAGGAGAAATTAGTTTTTTTGATGCCGCTCACCTTTACGATATTGACGAAAATCGCCGGCATATATGCGGTTGCGAAGGCAAGGTTTATCGGTGGAGTTTAAAACCAGACATAGCCGTCGCCGTATTTAGCGCTAAACCCGGAGAAGTGATTCGTCCAATTGAAACAGAACTAGGATATAACTTGTTCCTAGTTGAAAAGTTTCTCCCGGCGGAATTAACCCCTGAACGGTATCAAGAAATATTGCACAATCTGTTTAACGAATGGTTGGCTAACGAGGTCAACTATTTATTGTACAATCAATCGGATAATTTACTCAGCGCGGGCGAGCCCGACGCCCATCTCCCAACAGGAAAGATGCCTATCTAACACGTGAGTACGCACGGAGTACAGAGAGGCCTAAGTGGTTTGACGCGCTACTTGTAGGGCTAAGGTGTGGTGTGCATGGAACCCCACATATAGAGGTTCTACGTAATACCAATTCACTATGAAGGTACACTAAATGTAGGCTAAAAGTAGAGGAGATGTAATATGGCCAACAAATTTAAGGTAGAAATCCAGGAAACGGTTGAGGAACTAGAGCATCGACTCGAACGGGCTATAACCGCAGTAAGTAAAGAAAAATTACTGCTATTATACTGGATTGCCACCAAAAAAATCCAAACAAGAGAAGAAT
>NZ_JAUBRP010000020.1:0-1992 GCF_036701935.1 Microcoleus sp. M2_D5
CGGGCGGGACGCCCATCCCACAATAACAATTAAAATTATAAGTTATTTAATTCGCGATCCTAAGCTGTCGCGCATTTAAATTGTATGTTGAGGGCGGGCTCTCCCGCCCACCCCACAAGAATTTGATTGTTTTTTAACAGACAATTTAAATGTAGAACAGCTTACTAACTACTAACTCACAATAGTGAAGCAAGCAGATCGGATATTACCCATTCTCATACCCGATTGCCAATTATCGATGCCCAATTACCGATGCCCCATTAATTTTCGGTAGCCGCAGGAGATGGCGCTGCTTCCGGCGAGGGCGACACTTCCGGGGCAGGAGATGGCGACTCTTGGGCGGCAGGAGATGGCGACACTTCCGGCTGCGGGGACTCTTGGGCGGCAGGAGATGGTGCAGCTTCGGGCTGCGGGGACTCTTCGGCAGCAGGAGATGGCGCTGCTTCCGGCGATGGTGACGGCGACACTTCGGCAGCAGGAGATGGCGCTGCTTCCGGCTGCGGGGACTCTTCGGCGGGTTGCGGTTGAGGAGATGGCGACTGTTCCGCGGCTGGTTTCGGTTCAGGCGAGGGCGACGGTTGAGCCGTGGGCTTGGGTGCCGGCGGCGACGGTTGGGCCCCTGGCTGCGGTTTGTTTGAAGGGGCCGGCGGCTTCTCAAACTGCGGTTTCACTTCAGCAGGCGCTGGGGAGGGCGGCTGGCCTGTTGGTCTGCTGGGCGCTGTGGGGGCGGGCGCTGGCTGCTGCTGGCCTGGTGGGTTGGGTCTGGTTGGGGTGACAGGAATGCCACTACAAAGTTTTTCGTCGTACTTAAACTCGACAGCCAGTTGGTAAAGCTTGTGCGTGCTGGCTGCTTCAAATGTTAGAGAAGGGCTAATAATCGCAATTTTAGCCGCATTGTCGAGAATACCGTAACCCGTGCGGACGATCGGCTGTGGCTCGGCCTTGAGCAAGCCTTGAGGGCTGACAACTGCTCCAAAAACTGCTGTTCCTTGGAGTTTTTGCGAGCAAGCTGTTACGGGATAAGGGACATTCACAGGAGTCGGCCCCGTCGTTTCCAAGTCAGGATAAGCCTTTTTGAATTTCTCAAACAAAGCAACATAGGTTTCTCCAGCGGCCAGCAGTGTCTCTCTGTCGGTGGGTAAGTTTGAACCCGGTTGGCCGGACGGAGTTTCTGCGATGAGAGTCCTTTTATTGGGATCTTTTTGAGTCAATTTTGGTACTCCATCGGGTCCCACGTTCCTGCCAATTGGGAATTCCGGGGTAAAGACTGGAGCTCCGTCTGGAAATAGTGGCAGTCCGCCTCTACTGGCTATAATCCTTTTGAGCGCCTCTGCTTCATCTTCCGAGCCGCCGCCGGGAATCTGGGGCGCTTCATTCAGCGATGGTGGTGGCGGGATATTGCGATCGAAATTACCTGGTAAGGGCGGGAAAAGGAAACCGCTGGGAGGTACGGGTGGGACGAAAGTGGGTATTGGCTGGGAGGGGGCTCTGACTGTTGGGGATGGAGTTGTGGGAGGTGGTGGGGCTGTTGGGGCCGTGAAGGGCGGGAGAGGGGAAGGAGGGAGAGGGGAAAAGAATCCAGGAGGGGGCATTCCCGGCGGCATGGCGGGCAAGTTGATGGTATCAGGTGCGGGGGGCAAGGGCGGGGCTAACTTTGGCGCTGGTGGAAGGGGAACTGGTGCGATCGAAAATGGCGTAAATCGCGTATTAGAGGGTTTCGGTGGTATGGTTTGTGGCAAACGGCTGACTTCTGCGGGAGTTAGTTCTACTAAGCCGACGGAACCGGGGATATTTTTTGAGGAATTTCCACCATAAAGTATGTTTGAGAGTGTCGGAGCGGTTGCTCCGAGCACTCCGTGCAGGCCGACAGAAGCTAGGGCTGCCCACCAAAAAGGCTGGCGCAGCGGTTCGGAAAGGGTGTTTGCTAGGGAGGAAGAGTCAGTCATTTAAATTTTAGATTTTAGATTTTAGATTTTAGATTGGGGGATTGTT
>NZ_JAUBRP010000020.1:2092-91209 GCF_036701935.1 Microcoleus sp. M2_D5
CGATTTTAGATTTTAGATTTTAGATTTTAGATTGGGGGATTGTTCGATTTTAGATTTTAGATTTTAGATTTTAGATTGGGGGATTGTTCGATTTTAGATTTTAGATTTTAGATTTTAGATTTTAGATTGGGGGATTGGGGGATTGGGAGATTGGGGGATTGGGAAATTGAGTGATTGGGGGATTGGGGGATTGGGGGATTGGGAGATTGAGTGATTGGGCGATGGGTAATTTATATTGTTGTGGTTGTGATTGAGTGTGAATTCGTTTTAATTTTTAATGAGGAGAGGTTGGGAATTCAAAGGTATAATTGTAGCACGGTCGGTATCGAAATTTCCCGATCGACTTTTATTGAGATTTCGCGACCCTCACCTCCAGCACTCAAGCCTAGAAACCTGGTTTTTTGGCTGGTTCCACGCTGGTATAGCAGCCGCCAATCGGGTGAGGACGTTGTTAATTGCTGAAACCATTGTTTTTCTTGCCTACTGCCTTTGGCCGAATCCTATACGGGGTTTCTCAGTTATTGTTGAGAATGGTGAGCGGGGCGTCAGACGGGCCGGACTGGGGCGAGCAAAAAACAGACTGCGCCGCTGCTATACCGTCTTTTTCCGGGAGCTGGAGCGCCACTAATTCATTAAACACGATCGAGCAAACGGATCGACCCCTGTTTCCAATTCCGTTACACAACCGGATTCATCCGTGGAAGTAATTATTCAATCCAAAATCCCAAATCCCAAATCCAAAATCGATGGATTCACCAGCGATAGCGGTAATTTTTAAAAGGAGCTCCCTCGATGGTGAGCAAGTCGATGGGATAGATTGGAGCGCCGCTTGCCATATATTGAAACATTTCTCGAACTTCCTCTCCCCGCAACGACAACTGGTCTAATTCCTTGAGAGAATACCAGCCAGCGCACAAAGTATGCTCATCCGGCTTGCTCTTGGGCGGCGTCTTATCTTGTGGACGAGCCACAAAAATGACTCGGAGGCGCACATTGCCCCTAGGCATCACTGTGTGCTCTACCCGGAGAATTCCCTCAACGATGATGGAAATGCCCGCTTCCTCAAGGGTATTACGCATAGCAGCTTCGAGCAAAGTCTCTCCTTTTTCCACTCGCCCTGCTGGGAGATACCACTGCTGCTCGTACTTGCGCTCTTGTACCAGTAGAAAACGGTCTTCTAAGTGAACGACAACTAGGGTAAAATACCATGTTTGAATCGGCTCGCGAGCCATAGAAGTAGATATTCCCTAAGCAAAAGGTTTAACGAGTGGCAGATGTTAGCAATCCAAACGATGCTTCGGCAAGTGTCTTTTAACTTGAAAAACAGATCGTAGCACTCCGACCGCAAAATCTAAAATCTAAAATCTAAAATTGACCATGCCATTACCAACCGTGATTTTACCAGGATATTTTGCTGCTGCTTCCGACTATCGCGAATTAGAAAAGTCTCTGGTCGATCGAGGTTTCCCCACAGTAACAGTGCCTCTGGGCAAGGGAGATTGGTTGCCGACTTTTGGCGGGCGGTCGATGGTGCCAATTTTGCGACAGCTCGATCGCACGGTCAAACAAATGTTACAGCAATACGGCGTTCCGCAGATCAATCTCGTCGGTCATTCCGCCGGCGGCTGGATTTCTCGCATCTATTTGGGCGAAAAGCCTTACACGATTCACGGCGACGTGCTTGAGGACGCGGGTTTGTGGGAAGCTCACCCCTGCGTGAATACTTTAATCACTTTAGGCACGCCGCACGTCTCTCAAGAGCGCTGGACGCGCAAAAATCTAGATTTTGTCAAAATTCACTATCCGGGGGCTTTTCACCCGCAGGTGCGCTACGTGTGCGCTGCTGGGAAGGCTGTTTTTGGCAAGCGCGGTTTAGGAACTTGGCTGGCTTATAAAAGTTACGAGTTGACTGTGGGGAAGGGCGAAACTTGGGGAGATGGAATTACGCCGGTGGAAGCTGCTGTTTTGGACGGGGCCGAAAATCTGGTGTTGGAGGGGGTTTGGCATTCGCCTCGTTCTCCGGGGAAGTGGTACGGTTCGCCGGAGGTTTTGCCGGCTTGGATTGAGTATTTGCGTTAGAAACGAACCGCGAAGACGCGAAGGAAGAAGCAGAAGGTTTAAGGGGCGGATTTAGTTATAATTTGATATTAGGAGCGAGCTTAGTGCGGCAAAACTCGCCCCCCGATCCTATGTTTGCTTAAATTTTTATCGCTAACTGAATAGATTGAAAAAATATTTTATGTGGCATCATCGGTAAGATTCAGAAGTCACGGCGAACCACACAATCAAATTATACGTTGGCTAGGGTGGAATTGGGCGAGAATGCTACTGTGCGCTTGGACGCAGATAACGAATTTCAGCCGGATGCTTTGTGGAGAATTGATGCCGGAGGTCTATCGCACATTAGGGATGATGATTATGTGCGATCGCACTCTGTAGAATCATCCCAGTGTTTGGTATTTGGTGCGAAGGGCGATCGCACTTTTTTCACTCAAGCATCGCTTTCCGTCTAATCCTCGCATTATCATAGTAGAAATAGAATAAGATTGGGAAAAGTCAGCAAATGGCACAAATTACCACGACTGAATTACCTCAAACCCTCCAGACTCTACTTATAGAGGTCGAACGTACCAAAACCCCCCTCACCATCATCCATGAAGGGAAACCATTAGTGATTATCTATCCTGCCACTACCCAAACCCCACGCCCCGTGTTTGGCACAATGAAAGGAAGCGGTGAAATATTAGGAGATTTAATTGCTCCTGTCGCCGAACTATGGGAAGTTTTAGAATGAAACTTTTACTCGATACCCACATTTGGCTTTGGTATTTACTCGGCGATCAACGCCTATCGCTCCAACTTCAAACGGCGATCGCCGATCCTAATACTGAACTTTGGCTGAGTCCAATTAGCATTTGGGAGACGCTCATCCTTGCAGAAAAAGGAAGGATATCTTTACAGCCAGATCCGGTTACATGGGTTAACTTAGCTTTAAAAACTCTGGAAACTCGTGAAGCCCAAATGAATCACTCCATTGCCATTTTAAGTCGCGAGATTGCACTACCCCATCAAGACCCCGGAGACCGATTTATTGCGGCCACAGCTATTTATTATGGGTTAATATTAGCTACAGTTGATGCCAACCTTACAGGTAATTCGGTGCTACAAACACTCAGTTAGGCAATATTTTATATTTTTGTAGGCGAGATCCCTTTTTTTTGCTGGGGCGATTCCCTACTGGATAGCTACGCTTCACGCCCTGTGTGCAAACATCGCACTTTAAAATTGTGGAAATGGATAAGATTGTAAGTGGAAAAAGAAGTTGGGTAACACGAGGGTTAATAGAATATGCTTGGTGGGGCGATCGGACTAAGTTATGCTGCGACTACTTCGACAGGCCTGAACATTATATCCATTCAACCTTTGATGCCAAATCTATCATAAAGCATCTTTCTTAACCTATTGCTACCGCGTTTCACGAAGTCATCTTCAGATTCCTGCTCCAAAGGTTCACCAATTTGATTGCTCAAGTCAGATAAAAAAGATTCATTCTGAATTAAGCTCGACACCTCTTCTGAGAATTTTTGCTTTTCATTATTTGAAAATGAGAAGGGCGTCAACATAAGGAAAGTTCCTGCTGTTAAAGCCATTTGAAGGGATGGAAGAGTTAAATCAGATTCTGGCAGTGATTGAGTAGGTGATTGCTCAATCTCATCCATAAATTGCTTAAAATTACTCATCACTGATTGAGTAGGTGATTGCTCAATCTCATCCATAAGTTCCTTAAAATTACTCATCACTTATTCTCACTTGGTATGCCGATTTTTCCACGAACCATAAAAAGCACGAAGCAGCTTTTCAAATGATTTGACAACTTCCTCTATAATTTTACCTTTCGTTTTATCATCCAACCGATTCCATAGTCTGAAAAACCAATTAAATAGTTCAGATAGCAAACCAAACATCCGTATACTCCAAAGCTACGAAACAGAACCTATAGCCCAACGCTGTAATATTTGCTGCATCTACATAGCCAAGCTTACCTTTTCAATCGCTCGCAGTTTTATGATATTTGCTGCGAGGTGCGAGGAAATTCTAAAGCCAGACTAAACGCTGATGAAGGTTGGGTTGCAACAGGAAACCCAACCTACCAATTCAAACTGAACTAACTATCTTTACCCTTTACCTCCAAACAGTTTATATATTCCGTATCCAACAGCAGCCGCCGCAGCAACAGGTGCAGCAGCAACTATGGCAGTACCAGCAATTGCGCCTCCCCCGACAGCACCACCGATACCAGCAAGGGTTCCCATAATTGCAGCACCAGAGGCACCGCCAGCTACCGTTACAGCACCAGCACCAGCTAAACCAGCAACAGCCCCAATGTTTGTAGCTGTTCTTGCCGCTGCACGAGCATCATTCTCTTCCTCAGACAAGTTCGATTGCTCTTTGAACAAAGTTTCATTCATTATTTTTGCCCCCAGATAAGCAGGGCCTGCTGCTAATACCGCAGGAGCAGCCGCCATGCCACCACCAACCACACCACCTGCTGCAGCTAGACCAGAAGTAATTCCTGCTCCTGAAGTTGCTGCCACAGTCAACCCTGTAGCAGCACTGGCAGCCGCACCTACCGCAGCACCAGTTTCTGCAACCGCTTTGACTGTTTTGACTGTATTTCCATTAATTCCCAGAGTTTTTTCTACAACATTTTCTACAACTTCTTCACCTGCTTTGCTGGCAAAATTTTCCCAATTCATAAATCAATTTATCCTTTTAATACTTGTTCCATTATCCTTAATAAATTCAAGGTTTGTCTAGCCCAAAAATGTTCTATTTTGCCGCCACTTCTCCCTCGCTTTTACTTTAAATTTAATCTAAGTTTGTACAACAATGTACGAAAATGTACGAAAATGTTGGCAGTTGTGAGCTACAATACACAAAACTCTCGCATCTCCCTGCCAGATGAATCTTAAAGAAATGTTAAATGTCGCCGATCGCATAGTTTTCGAGAAAACAGGTCAGCACCTTGACGATTTACAAGAGGCGGTACTGCGGGGAACTCTAGAACGCGAGACATACAAGCACATAGCCAAAGATTTTGACTGTTCTGAAAGTAGTGCTAGGAATGCGGGTTCGGAATTATGGCGGATTCTTTCAGAAGAATTAGGGGAAGATGTCAATAAAAAGAATTTTTGCTCGGCAATGGAGAGGTTGCAAATCTCCATTGTTTCGCATTTTGCACAAGACTGTGTGCAAATAAGTTGCGTTAATTATTGTGGAGAAGCTAGACACCCGCCAAATATCCCAAACTCACACCCACCAAATCAAGAAACATCTAACACAAAACAACCTCAAACTCTACATCAAGATTTAAGCGAAATGCCAGAGTTGGGCGATTTCTTCGATCGCACCCCCGAACTCCACACCCTCACCACCTGGATTCTACAACAACACTGCCGCCTCATCACCCTCACCGGTATCAGTGGCATCGGCAAAACATCCCTAGCAGTACAACTCGTACAACAAATTAAAGACGAGTTTGAGTACGCAACCTGGTACACGCTAGACGAACTCCCCACCATAGAAAAATTTCAATCTAACCTAATACAGCTTTTTTCCCATTCCGAAAAACAAGATTTATCCCCAACAAACCAAAAACGCTTACCGCTGATTAAGTATTTACAAAACCAGCGCTGTTTAATCGTCTTAGATGACGTTCACAACCTTTTCTGTAGCGGCGAATTGGCAGGAAAATATAAACCATAATCCGAAGAATATCGCACTTTATTCAAACAAATAGAAAAATTATCCCATCAAAGCTGCTTGATGTTAATCGGTTGGGAACAACCGAGAGAAGTGACTCAAGTTAAAAACCAAAATACTTCTATTCGCACCTTACAACTCAAAGGTTTAGACATCGCCGCCGGACGGGAAATACTCAGAGATTATGGGTTAGAAGCAAGCGCCAACAGTGAAGCACTCATTCATCGTTACCAAGGCAATCCCCTATGGTTAAAAAGCGTGGGAAATCTGATTCAAGACTTGGGAGGAGGCGTGGCTGAGTTATTACCAAATGATACCATATTGTTGCCGGAAGATTTGAAAGATGTTTTACAGCACCAGTTCGATCGCCTATCGGAACTAGAAAAACAAGTAATCTCTTTGTTAGCCAAAGAAAGCCAGCCGATCGATCGGGCAAAATTGCTAGAAAATGACATAATTCCGGCTTCAGATTTGCCAAATGCGCTGCAATCTCTATCGCGGCGCTGCTTGATAGAAAAACAAGCAAATTTTTACACTCTGCCGCCAGTAATCAGGGAATATATCAAAGGGTTATAACCAACGATATACTTCAGGCTCAACAGTCAAAGCCGATCGCGAACTTCTTCAAAACAAGCTTCAATTTCCCCCCATGATGGATAATTTCCATAGCAGAGTCTACCGCACTGCTGTTCGTATTCTCTAGCAATAGTTTGACGCAGTTCTCCTGTTGGGAAGAGAGCCGAACTGTTGGAAAAATTAATCGCTGAGGGCGGCTGATAATCTGGGAAGTGTTCGCGGCTAATGCGATCGCAATCCTCTTTAATCTGGCTGTATTCCTCAGTTTGAAACATTTGGCGCACTTCGGACTTTTGAACTAAACAAAACAGGTCATAATAATGTCTGGCGTAGGTTCCAATTGATTGCCCATCCTGCTGAATCTTCACTACTTTAGAGTGAATTGCAAACAGCTTCTCAACAAAGGTGCGCCGAAAGTCCAGCAATAGCATAGAGAAAGGCAATTCATCTTCAGTATCAAGACTCTGCCCAATTTCACGCAGAAATTCAGCCACATAGGAAGACAGTTGTACAGTCTGCGTAGGATAAGTGCCGCTGCGAGTTCCCATTTCTAAGAATACACGATTGGCGATCGCCTGATTGCCCGAAAATTGCTGAGTGTATCTGAAATAGCTATTGCGAAAAACCCCCCGCTTCCGCTTGGACGAATCAGGTTCTAGCGTCAAAGCAGGATGCTCTCCCACAGCACTTTCGATTGCTGCTAATTCTTTATCAATTCTGTTTGCACCAAGGGGAGGAACGAATTCCTGTTTGTTCAAAAACAGATCGATATCCTCCGAGAATCTTTCTATCAGTTTCCACCCCTTCGAGAGGCTGGTTCCGCCTTTAAAAATGACTTGAGTACGCCACTGATTCGCCACAATTCGCAGCGCCGAGGTGACATAGTAATCTTTCTCGATGAATTGTTCGGTGAGTCCAAAGCGAGCGAAATGTTCCCTAGCTGCGATGACAGCATCGCGGAAATCAGGATGTTCAAACATTTTCACTCGGCTTGCCACTCCTTGGCATAACTCAGATTGCTGAAGTTACCAAAATCAAACCGAGAGACTGGATTTAGGCTTTTTCGGAGTTTTTCTAGCTCTTTAACACTCTTTCTGAGTTCCTGTCCGATCGCACCCAGCATAGCTCGTACTCGCGGCGGTTCCGCATCTGCAACTGCAAGCAAACGTTCAAAGCGAGATCCTTCTCGAAAATAGTCTAGCAACCTTTGCTTAGTCTCCGTCAGAGACAACTCGCTCAACTTACCCCTAGACCTTAAAAAATCAAGCATTGCTGCATCAGTCGCTTCTAAGCGATTCCAAGTTTCAGGTCTGCGAGTGTGGATTCGGGCGCGAGAAGCAATTATAGTGCGGGGGACACTATTCGCTGAGGTAGCAAATTCACCTTGAATTGCGTTTTGAGTGGTAAATCCCAATAAATTAGCCGCACTCACTCCAGCCGGATGCAAGTTCTGTTTTGTCAGCAGTTTTTGGATATCGCTTGGAGAGGGACGACTGCGACCAAATCGAGTCGGGCGCGATCGATAGTATAGTCCTTTGCTGACTCGCTCCAAAATTCCGTTTTCCGCCATTCGGGAAAGTGCTTTGCTGACCGCAGTTGACGGCAGGTTAGAAAAGTCAGAGTGCCGCCAATAGCCTTCTCCCCGTTCCTCAATCTGTCTGCGAATTAACTCTGCTGTGTTGACTTGACTCCTTTTCATCAGAATTATGGGTTTGAAACCCCGTCCTTCGTAGGACGGCTTTACATTGAAGTGAATCCCCTTGAGGGGCCAGGGAGGTATGGTTGCCTCCCCGCCGGGATATGGTTGTCCCGTTCTCCTTTCGGAGTAAAGTTAGCTTCGCCAATGTTTAGTGAGCTTGTTAGGCTGAAAGCACTGTAAAGCGTGACCTTAGAACTGTTTAACTCTCAGCGACAGAGCAGGGGACTAGCTACGCATCCCAGGGTGTCGTGACTCAAAAAACGTAGTCCGCGAAGGACTTAGGCTGGTCAGAATGGCTTGTTAGATTTCTCCTTCAAGCCTCATGCCTTGATAGCTGAGGTTCCTGACCCCTTGAATCCCAGGTCAGGGTCTTAATCCCATTATTCTCACCACTTTCTAAATTGTCAAGTTTTTGTGGCAAAAAACTTGACAAATAACCTGGATTATCTGCTGCGTTATAGTACCCTAGAACATTTCAAAGCTTGAGTTGTGCAAGCAAGCGTATGGGGAGGACGATCGCCCATACAGTGTAATTTATACAACCATTGCTTGCATTCTGGGGCTTCACTCAAATTACTAGGAGTGGCAATGGGCGATCGGGTAAACGGGGCGATCGGTTCGATAGAATAATTGGTAGTAGCAATTCCATTGTTTGCCATGACGCTGAAAGAATTAGAGCCTCAACTCCTGGCACTCTCTGACGACGAAAAAGCTCAAGTCGTTCAACTCCTCACTCAAGGCAAAATCACTCCTTGGCGCGGTATTGAAAAAACGCCTGATATCTGTGGCGGGAGTGCTTGCATTGCTGGAACTCGCATCACCGTTTGGGGACTTGTAGAAGCTCGTCGCATTGGCTACAGCGAAGCCGACTTACTCACAAGCTATCGATCGCTATCTGCTACTGATATTGCTAACGCTTGGGCCTATGCTGAAGCCTTTCCCGATGAAATTGAAACAGAAATTCGGGAAAACAATGAAGTGATGGACGAGGATTTGTAGCAGATGGCACGTCTCTATGCCGATGAGCAATATCCCTATCCTGTTGTAGAATTACTGAGAGCTTTAGGACATGATGTTTTGACTGTCCAAGAAGCAGGCAGAGCGAATCATATCATGTCCGGTCGAGCGATCGCGATTTTTGTAGGGGCGGGTTCACCAACAATAGCGGCAAATAATTGACCATCTCAAAAACCCGCCCCGACCGGGATATTATGGTTAATTGATCGGACATGATATCAGAAAATTCCTAACCCGGATGTTTTAGCTTTTGCTACTAGCGAAAAACCGGTCGTCATTACCGAAAACCGTAAATATTTCTTTCGGCTGCACCGCATACACCCCCTTCATGCTGGCATTATCGCCTGTACGAACGATCGCAATTGGGAAGCGCTGCCTAACCGAATCCACACCGCGATCGTAGCCGCAGAACCTTTGGAAGGTAAACTGATTCGCGTTGTGCGCCCTGCTTTGTCACCGTAATACCCCGTTGATTCTTTAGTCTCTGAGAGAGGGACGAAAGTTTGTGTAGGATCTGTTTCAACCGCCGATCGAGGGAATAATCAACTACTGCTATACATAAAATCGCACAAACAAAAACCGGGCAACTTCAAAGCTACCCGGCAATCCTAACTTTAGACTTCAGACAAAACTAAAATCTAAAACCTAAAATTCTTAAACAGCTACAGTCTTCTTAGCAGAAGAGCTCAATTCGCCCTTAGCATACTTAGCTGCAAAGTCGTCCAAAGATACTTGCTTAATCTTTGTACCGTGACCGGCGCAACCGAAAGAATTATAGCGATCGCTACAAACCTTCTGCATATACTTGATCGACGGCTTCAAGAAGTGGCGGGGGTCAAACTCATCGGGCTTCGCAAACAAAGCTTCGCGCACCGCAGCGGTAATCGCCAAACGGTTGTCAGTATCGATATTGATCTTGCGAACGCCACACTTGATACCCTTTTGGATTTCTTCCACAGGTACGCCGTAGGTTTCGCGGATTTTGCCGCCGTTGCTGTTGATAATTTCCAGCAATTCTTGGGGCACAGAAGAAGAACCGTGCATTACCAAGTGAGTATTCGGCAAGCGGCGGTGAATTTCTTCAATGCGGCTGATTGCCAAAATTTCGCCAGTCGGCTTGCGAGTGAACTTGTAAGCGCCGTGAGAAGTGCCGATAGCGACTGCTAGAGCATCCACGCCGGTTTGCTCGACGAAATCAACAGCTTGTTCGGGATCTGTCAGCAACTGATCGTGAGAAAGCGCACCTTCAAAGCCGTGGCCGTCTTCTGCTTCGCCCATTCCTGTTTCCAGAGAACCCAAACAACCCAGTTCGCCTTCAACGCTAACGCCGATCGAATGAGCAACATTCACCACATCGCGAGTAACTTGAACGTTGTACTCGTAGCTAGCGGGAGTCTTAGCATCCGCTTCCAGAGAACCGTCCATCATGACGCTGGTGAAACCTTGGCGCATGGCAGAATAGCAAGTGCCGGGGGCATTGCCGTGGTCTTGGTGCATGGAAATGGGAATGTGAGGATAGGTTTCAACTGCTGCCAAAATCAAGTGGCGCAGAAAATTTTCGCCAGCGTAGGAGCGAGCGCCGCGAGAAGCTTGCAGAATCACGGGGCTGTTGGTTTCGTCAGCAGCGCGCATGATCGCTTGGATTTGCTCCATGTTGTTGACGTTGTAAGCCGGTAGGCCGTAACCATTTTCAGCCGCGTGGTCGAGCAGCAATCGCATAGGTACAAGCGCCATAGATATTCCTCCTAATTATTTGTGATTTTTGGGCAGTGAATTTTGAACAAGCTCAATTCTTACGATAATCTTAAGACAATTTGCCACCGATCGCGCACTATCTTTCCAGATTTACTAAAAAGTTCAACAAACAAAATTTTGAGTTCCGAGCATTCAGCTCAAAACTCAAAATTCTTAACTCACAAATTTTTTATGGGTCGCCCGGGATTTGAACCCGAGACCAATCGGTTAAAAGCCGAATGCTCTACCGCTGAGCTAGCGACCCGCGAAAACATTGTTACCGCACACAATTTCTAATAGTAGCACCCCTCTTTTGAAATAGCAAGTGTTTTGTTAAATAAAATTTGCAGTCATGCGAACCAGCATCTCGCAAGTCGCTCCCGGCGGCAAATAAATCAAGTGTTCGCCAGTGTTGAGGGCATTTCGAGGAGCAGTCCAAGGTTCCAAACAGTAAAAATCCTTGCCCTTCACCATCCAGAAAACCAACTTCCCGTAGCTGGAGTTGTAACTGACGGTCAGCCGCAAGCCGGTCGCCGCGTCAGTGACAGTAGCAGCAAGACCAGTGAGTTCGTCAAAGGAAACATCAATTTCATCCAGCGTCGGGTCAAAAACCCCAGTGAAGTAACCCTTGGTGTGGGTGTTCTGATCTCTGTACTGCATCCCCGGAATCTCAAAGCGGAGCTGAGATTTGTCCGTCGCCAAAAAGTAGGGGTGCAAACCACTAGAAAACGGCATGGGTTCGTCAGACAGATTGGTGTATCGCTGAAAAATTTCCAAAGAATTGCCTTTAATCTGATAAGTGAAGGCTAGTTGGAAATCAAACGGATAAACAGCCAGCGTCTTGTCGCTGCTGTCGAGAATCAGCGTCAGAGCGGCGCAACCCTCCGTAACTTGTTCGCCTATTGTCCAAGGCAAGTCCCGAGCAAAGCCGTGCTGTTTGAGCTTACGCTCCACTCCCTTGTGCGTGTAAGTATTCTCCGGGAGATTGCTGCAGATGGGAAACAGGATGGGAACCCCGCCACGTACAGTTAGATCGGGATTGGCGAACCGTTCCGCGTCCAAATAAAAGATTTCTTTGCCTTCAACCAGCCAGCTAGTGGCAATACCGCCCCGTTCCGGCACAACTTCTAGAGTAGAGTTAGCCGTTTCGTCGGAGAGGATATAGGTTTTGTACTGCTTTTGCTTGAGCGCGATCGCAAACACATTTGTCATCGGTAGTAGGTCATTGATCATTGGTTGTCAGTAAATCGATCGTTAATAATTGGTCGCTGGTATGTTGATGTTCACCCATTACCGCCCCTATCCTCCCCCTGCATCCTCGCCAACCCCCACCGGCTAACCAATGCTCCTACCTATAGGAGGCAGGGCGAGCCGCTGCTTGGAGCGGTTGCTGCTGGTAGCTGGAACGATCGCGGAGACCGGCTGCGCTTTGAGTGCGACTTCAAAAGATACAGCCCCAGTGGGGGGAAGATAGCTTTGGGGACTCAGCACTGCTCCTTGACTGGGAGAAGGGGGCGAAATAAACGGTTCTTTGATGAATGGCTCTTTTGTAAACGGCTCTGGTTCCCGGCTGGGATTTTGAGGTTGAGCGGGGTAGATGCGCGGCGGCAAATTTTGATTTGCAGGTGGGTTTGATTCAATTGCAGGCCCTGTCCCGTTCGGGAAAAATGAGGAGTTGTCCGGCTGTTGGGGCGCAGCCGGCAAAGCCGGCAAAATCAAAGTAGGTTTGGGTTGTCCGGTGCCTTGCTGATTGCTTTCACCGCCGCTGGCCTCGGAACCTCGCCCCGGCTGGTATGTACCGCTCTTTGGTGCTCCTGGCAATGGAGAATTTGGAGTTTTTGATGCCGCTCCTGGCTGGACTAGGGCTTCGAGAACTACAGAAGATCGCATCGGTCGATCGAAAATACTAGAAATTTGCTCGACGCGTTTGAGGATGCGATCTGCTGCTGCTCCCTTCACCACCTTCGGCTGAAAATTTTTCACCTCCACAGGCAGAAATTCTACCTTCATATTCCTGTCTTTGAGCGATACTTTCAGGACTGCGGTATCGTAATCCCTGCGAGCATTCGGGCCGAATATAAAATTACCCAGCGAGTAAACTATCGGGCGGCCATTGTAAATTTCTGCACCTTGCAGTACCTGGGGATGGTGTCCCACTACCAAATCAGCTCCTTGGTCGATCGTGAACCGAGCCAAATCAATCTGCCCGTCCCCCGGATAATCTGCCAATTCGACTCCCCAGTGGTAATTAACAATAATCCAGTCTACCTGACTCCTAAGAGCTCGAATATCCTCCGCCACCCGATTGTTGCGGCGGGGGTTAGTGCCCGCTTTCCCTTGGTCAGCGACGTTCAGCTCGGCATCGTAATAACCGAGGTAGGCAATCCGCTGACCCTTAACTTCAATAATATCTGGACGCCTCGCTTCTTTAATATCTCTGCCGGCTCCCAGATGTTGAATCCCACTATTATCTAGAGTATTCATTGTCTCCACCAGCCCCGGTTCCCCGTAATCCATAGCGCGGCTGTTTGCCAGATTGACAATATCCACTCCTCCGGCTGTTAATACTTTCACCGATTCTGGATCGGCTTTAAAATTTAATTGTTTTTTAGCAGAGCCCAATGTAGAGCGAGTCAGGGAGTTTTCTAGGTTAACCATCGCCACATCTGCTTGCCGGTACTCGTCCATATTGGCGAAAGCCCATTGGTGATCGTTGGCGGCAGATGCTCCCAGCGCATCCGATAGATTCACATTTCCTCCGAACATCAGCGTTACTGTTGGATCGTAAGGATTAGCAACTTGCTTTTGCCGTACTACTGGTACCGCTTCTAAGGCCGCTTGCACCGTATCCGCACGTTTGGGAGGAGGCCCCGAAATTACAGCAGCTTGCTGGTAGCCGGATACTTGCGAGCCTAACTGCAGGGTCACAGCCTCGTGGTAGCTGACCCAACACCCTAAAATAAATGAGGCAAGTGCCGATCCCACTAGCAGCAGAGAACGATACGTTTTAAATTTAACCCAATCGACGATCGGTAGGGAACGGTAACGCCGCCGCTGGCGGTTTGCCGGAGTGACAATTCGCACTGACTGTTTCCAGAGAATGTCTGCATCCCCCGCCAAGCGCGCCTGAATTCGCACTCCTTCTACTGCTGGCGAGTTGAGTCTCCAGAGTTGGTGGCAAATAAATTTGACTAAGCCTTCCCGGAGAGTGCTCCCCAGTAATGTAGTATCTGGCGCAAATTCGCGCTGGAATTCTACGAGGATTTGGACGCAGCCGGCCTGAGCCTGTTCGACGCGGGCATAAATCCCTTCGGGGCGCAGCAAGCTGTCAATCCAGTAATTCAGGGCTTGAAAGTTGCCCGATCGCGCTAGCTCTAAGATAGACGGCTGCGACCAATTTTCTGCGTACACCATCAATTAGCCTCCTTAATACGCACGAGCGATGACTCCAATTTGTTTTGAACGGAACCGCAATTCTTTTAGCTTAACCGCCACAGGTTCCGCTGCCCGTTTTGAAGCTAGTTGTTGGCCGCCACCATTTTCTACATTTAGGGGCTGCCTGCTGTCAGTGATTTTTATCACACTTCGATCGATCGATTTGAGATTTTAGATTTGAGATTTTAGATTGAGTTGAGAGGGGGTACTAGGGGCTAGAAATAACCTCCAAACACTCTTGTTTCTGGGGAAGTGAGACATAAGAGACCGAGATATCTGAGGCAGAGTCTGTTTTTATTGTCGCTGTTTGAGTGTCGCTTTAGAGCTTTCCCTTCGAGATTTGAGATTTGAGATTGAGCCTTGACGGCGTTAGCGGGCGATCGAACAATCGATTTTAAATTTGAGATTTTAGATTTGAGATTTTAGATTGAGTTGAGAGGGGGTACTAGGGGCTAGAAATAACCTCCAAACACTCTTGTTTCTGGGGAAGTGAGACATAAGAGACCGAGATATCTGAGGCAGAGTCTGTTTTTATTGTCGCTGTTTGAGTGTCGCTTTAGAGCTTTCCCTTCGAGATTTGAGATTTGAGATTGAGCCTTGACGGCGTTAGCGGGCGATCGAACCAACGTCGAAACACTCTTGTTTCTGGGGGACTTGAGGCAAAACAGAGCGAGATTTTAGAGGCAGAGTCTGTTGTTATTGTCGCTGTTAATCGCGTGCCAGAGTCAAGTCCTAATGCTCGGATCTATGGTGGCAAATGCCTCTCACGAGGGATGCCACTGGCTGCACAACCTGTAATTGGATAAATGGCGTACTGGATAGATTTGGTGGTAAAATCGAATTTGGTAACTCCCATCGGTACCAAAGTTGCGGAAAACGTGAAACTGGCCAGTCCATACGGCTGTGCCTTCCGATGTAAAACCCAAAGTACGTTACGGTAAACAGACCATATTTTAAGCAAGTTACACTGCGCAGGAGAACTGACAAATGCTACAGCGCAAAATCTATCAACTCTGTTGTGATGGTCGTGAGGTTTCTATTTTTCTTCGAGATCAGCAACGTTGGATAGAGCGCGCTCGTATCCTAGATATTGAAGGGGATCTAGTCACGCTGCGCTACGAAACCGACGAAGAAGACGAAATCAGCTCCTGGGAAGAAATGGTGCGTCTCGAAAGTATTGGAGCTGTGTCCCAGAAGTTGGCTTCGGTATCCCGAACTAACTGCGAACCCCTAGTTTCTGACGATTGTCCCGAAGCCGAACAAATTCGCAATCACTACCCGGACTCGAATTTGGAATAGTTTTGAGCTCGCGCTTGAGGCAGAAGGAAAACTTGGGGGAAAAGAAAACGGCTTTTCTCCCTTTTTTGTCGAGAAATTATGCAAAAAACCCAGTTTGTTTAGGCCAAAAATATTCTGGGTTGTGACCCCATAAGCTATTTTGCCTTTAAATTTAAGCTTGATGGCGGGCTCTCCTGCCCAACCCCTACTCCCCACAACAGCGCAATACCAATTCTCTAAATTAATGCTACAGTCTTGGGGGCGGGTTTATCAATGTTATTTTTTGGTGGCAAATCTTATCGCGAACCCGCCCCTACCCAAACTGTAGCAAACTTTTAGAGAAGTGGTATAAGTACACAGTAGTTTAAAAATTCAATACGCGACAGCTTACCCCTGCTGAAACGGGGTTTTTGGTCGGGGTGCGTCCAGGAGTGTTTTTTTGTTTTTTGTGCCTGCGGGCTGGTTTCGAGGTGCCCGACAGCTTATTCGCCGTCTGTTTCGCCATCTAGGAAAAGTTCGGACTCCGGTATCGCTTTAAACACCGGACAGAAACCGTCGGGGGTTACTTTAAAGCCAAACAAAGCACTCGACTGGTTCCAACAGCGCTGGCTGCGGTAGTGCTGGCAATTGCCACAGCATTCGAGGTTGGCCTGAACGGCACTGCCTTGAAAAAGAAGTTCCCGCTGGGAGATGCCGCGCAGTACCAGTTCTTCGCCTTGCCAGCGGGCTTCTACCAAGCCGGTATCGGCAAAATTTACCCACCGAGGATCGGCTGTAATCGGACTCGGCAAGCTAATTGCTACCTCTGTCCCTAATTCGCTGAGTTCTCCCTCATAGTTAGTTTCTGGGATAGCGGGCTGCAAAAACATTTCCCCGATCGGCAATTCAACCAGTGTTCCGGCCGCCGGAGTGTGCAACTGGTAGCGGTTTCGCAGCTCGTCCAAGTTAGCCAAGTCAGCCAAATATGCAGGGGAACCGTGGACTAAAATTACGTGCTGGGGACGCAAATTGTGGATGAGTTGGGTAGTCCCCGGCCCGTCGCAGTGTTCGGCTAGCACATAAGTTTCGACACTTGTGACTCGATATTCGGGCTTGTTGCCCAGCCAGTCGCTGACGGGATATCCTGGTTTTTGAGGGGCGAGCAAAATCCAAGGGTTTGTGCTATCGGCAACATACAAAGCCAAATCAGCTAACTTGTCTGTAATTACAATACAGGGCGTGGCTCCCAATCCGGGGCGTTGTTCGGCAGACAGCCGGCGGACGCGGGGTTTCACCCTTTCGTCCCAAAACAAAGGTTGGTGCAAAGCAAAATTTTGGACGGCGGTGGGAAATTGGGGTAACAGTTCCAGATAAGCGTCGCACCCGTCGGCGACAGTGCCGTCTACCCAAATATCCAAGTCGCGGCCGGTGAAGTAGTGGTGACTGCGGAGCAGCATCAGCAGTTCTTGGCCCAAACCAAGGGCCGGCGCGGGCAGCAGTACGGAGTACCCGTCGGCGATGGCGCGGTGGATGCGATCGGCTAACTGATTTTCTAGTTGTCGGCGGTGAGGGTGGCGCGCCGTGCCGTAACTGCCTTCCAAAATTAACACATCCGGCTTCATGCCCCTGAGTTCTCCCAGGGGCAAACCTTCCACCAAACGAGAATTGGACAGGAAAAAGTCGCCTGTGTAAACGACGGTGTAGGTGCGGTGCGGGGCTGCATAAGTCAGCAGCACAGTCGCCGCTCCGGGCAAATGGCCCGACGGGAACAACTGCACGCTCAGTCCAGGGCGCACTTCGAGCGGTGACTGCCAGGGCAGTCCCTGACAGAACCGAGACTCTGGCTGCTGAGCCAGTTGTGGCCAGTTGAGCGGTAGCAGTCGCGCTGTCACTTCGCTGGCGTAAATTGGCAAGTGGGGGAAAGATTGATGGAGTGTTAGCAAACCTCTGGCATGATCGGAGTGGGCGTGGGTACACACCACAAAATCGGCTGGCAGCGATCGATTTAGTGTCGCTGATAGCGGTGCAATATCCTCTATACCGCAGTCGAGTAAAATCCGGTGCGGCCCCATTCGGACTAGCAGACAGACCCCTTCCTGTGCGTGGCCTGCGCCGTAAGGTAAACAATCGAGATCCATCACTGCGGTTAGCTCCCTGCTTTTCACGCAACTTGCAGTATCGCCACTTCTAAACATTGGTTGCGACTGCATTCATTCGATCGAGTTCAGTCTCGGACGCTGAAACCGGGTTTGATGAACGAAAAGACTTTGTTGTCGCCCTCGCTCCCGGTAAAAAAACCCGGTTTATCAAAGTTCTGGTGCGTAACCCTTGGAGCTAAATGTTGGCTCGAAGGCTCCGGCTCTCGTGCAAGGAAAGTAATTGCACTTGAGATTTGATGCAGCGCCAAGAAGGCGATTTTCCGAAGGCATTGGCCGGACGGGCCTTGGGCCTTCGACAAAGTTCAGCCTACTGGTTCTTGCATCAAAAGTTACATTTTATTGCACCATGTAAGAGTAGCGAGCTCGATCTCATATTCTGAGTTTTAAACCTTTTTCCACAATTTGCGCCTGCTAAAAGCTAGTCTTTTTTATGAGAAGATTTTAATTCAGATGCCCAAACATCTTGATAAAACTTTACAATTCTTCATTTTTAGGGTTTTGAGGGCGGTTTATAGTCCAATCTGAAAAAGGAAGAACCCCCATTGTGCTAGCTAACTGCTTTTGTCAAGGCAGAGAGAGACTTTATGAGTTTGATGGGTTTCTTTGTAAAAGTTTGATACATTCTTCTAAGTAAACCTTGTGGCTATCGAGGAGAGAGTGTAAATGGCTTTTTGACAATTCCCGCATCCAGGATACCCGCCACGCGATCGATCCGTGCAGAAATCAAAAAACTGTATCCGATAAAGGATCCCCCAAATTTATCTGGCGCAAGTCAATACTTCAATTCTTTAATCTAAAATCTAAAATCTCAAATCGCGCAATCGATTGACTGCCCCATAATACGTTTGTTTACTCCGCTCATTGACAAGGGGGCAAAACGATGCGTTTTTTTGTTTAACCCCAAACATAGCCACATAAATCCCCAGACAATACATGATATTCATCCTGTAAAAATACCACTAATTTGCCAGAAGTAATCTCTGATCGATGAGTCTCCAACCTGCCTGTAATCTCCTGTTTTTTTATCATTGCTGGATCGGATTTAGGGTTGAGTTTGGGAGTATTTTTCACCTAATCCGTGCGCGGTTCGATCGCGAAAGTTTGAAGGGCGAGAGTGTTGAATTATTTGGTAGGGTGTCGTGCATTTAAATTGTATATTCAGGGCGGGCGGGACGCCCAACCCCCTACTTCTCAGACGAATTGATTTTTTTGAGATACAATTTGAATGCCGCCACAGCTTAGGTTTTTGATAATAGTATCAGAGCGCTATTCAAGCTGAAATGAGGAACGATCGCACCCACCCGGTTCGATCGAAAAATCTGGTTTTCAGATGTGGCCTTAATGGCGAGGCTTGGTGGCGCTATGCTGCCAATAATACCTGCTATGGACACAATCATCGCGGGATAGTTGCCGATGGTAAAACTTGTGTTGGGAAAAAACTTGACATCAGCGGGTAATTGAAAGTAAAAATAAATAAGAGCAATAAAAGCAATGAGGCTTTATGTTAGATTCGCAATTAGATTCGCAATTAGATTCGCAATTAGATTCGCAATCGGGGATCGGGAAGTGTGGCATTGAGAAGTTACTATACCCTAAAACAATTTATGCTAAAATACATCCGTTAATATACGGAGGATCTAGGATTTTTTGGCAATCTAAAATATAAGATATAAAATCTAAAATGGCAACAGCTATTGTTGAGCTGGAAATCTCCAAACTCCCGCCAGAAATTACGGTTGAGGAGCGTTACAGCAAAGCCTTGGTTTTAATTAGACTGCACGGAAAACCGATCGGTCAAGCTCTTTTGTCCGTAGTCGGAGGTGGCATTGGCGGTGACGAATTACGGGAAACACTGATGAAGGCTGCGGGGGACAACTTGTGGAAAAACTTGCTCTACGAGACTCTAGAATGGGATGAGCGGGGGTCGGTGGAGGTATTGCCGATCGCTACAGTAGCGGTTTGCACGCGCGATCGCCCGGAAGATTTGCGGCGCACTCTTGACGCGCTGATGCAGCTCCCAGACGAGGGTCAGGAATACTTAGTAATTGACAATTGCCCCAGCACGGACGCGACGAAGGAACTGGTCAAAAATTACCCACAAGCCCGCTATGTGCGCGAAGACGTACCAGGCTCCAGTGCTGCCCGTAACCGAGCTTTACGCGAAGCTAAACACGAATTCGTAGCGTTTACAGATGACGATGCGGCGCCGGATCGGAACTGGCTGCGATCGCTCTTGCGAAATTTCAGCGATCCGCGAGTGATGTGCGTTACGGGGCTGGTGATGCCCTTGGAACTGGAAACCGAAGCGCAAGAATGGTTCGAGCGCTACAGCCCCCACGGGCGGGGATTTGAGCGCCGAGTTGTTGACGGGGCGCACTGCAATCCTCTGATTGTGCATCTGGTGGGAGTTTCGGCGAGTATGGCTGTGCGGAAAAGCTCGATCGACTACATTGGGCTGTTTGACGAAGCTTTGGGGGCGGGAACGCCCACGGTGGGTGGCGAAGACTGTGAACTCTTTGCCCGCATTTTGCGCGCGGGCTACTGCATTGTCTACGAGCCGAGAGCATTGAGTTGGCACCGCCATCGGCGCACTTGGGAAGAATTGCGAAAAACCCTCCGAGGCTACGGCATCGGAGTCTATGCTTTCTGGACGCGGATGTTTGTAATCAACAGAGAATTCAGTGTGCCTCTATTAGCTTGGGGATGGCTGTGGTACAAGCAAATTCCTGAATTAATTGCTTCTTTGCGAAAGCAGCCGGATGCGGTTCCGAAGGATTTGCTGTGGGCTCAACTGCGGGGCTGCATTAGCGGGCCGATGGCTTATTTTGCTTCTAGGAAGTTGTTACAAAAAATGAAGGGGAGCAATGAATAGGGATTTTTAGATTATTTTTAACGGCCGATGAAGGGAGATGAAATGCAGATGAAATTAATTGTTGTAATGTAAATATGGAAAATCTAACAGTTAGCATAATTATTCCCAGCCACAACCGAAGTTCTTCGCTGCGGCGGGCTTTGGATGCTTTGCACTTGCAGACTTATCCGATCGACCTGATCGAGGTTATTGTAGTGGCAGATAGCTGCATAGATAATACTTTGGCAATGCTACAAGACTATAAAGCTCGGTTTAAAGTGCAGGCGATCGAGGTAAATTGCCAGAGTGCTGCCATCGCCCGCAATACGGGAGCAGCTTCGGCTACGGGGCAATTGCTGCTGTTTCTCGACGATGATATCGAAGCGCTGCCGGCTTTGGTGGAAAGCCACGCGCGGGCTCACTCTTTGCGTCCGGGCTCGGCTGTCATGGGCCCCTATCCGCCTAAGTTGCATGGAGGAACTACATTGTTCGAGGTGGAAGTGCGCTCGTGGTGGGAAGAGAAGTTTTATCAGATGAGTCAGCCCGGTCATCGATTTACTTATCTAGATTTGCTCAGCGGCAACCTTTCTTTGGATGCAGAACTGTTTGCTCGTCTCGATGGGTTTGATTCGGCTTTTGGGAACTGCGGCGGAGAAGATTATGAGTTTGGGATGCGTTTGCTGAAAGCTAATGTACCTTTTGTTGTGGCTGCTGAAGCAGTGGGCTATCATTACGAACACGAAACCAACAATCTCGATCGCTCTTTCCGCCGATTTCGTCAGGAGGGGCGATCGAATGTTTTGATCGGGTACCGACACCCGGAACTTAGACCGATACTGCCGATAGCAGCCTACGAAACTGCTTGCTCGCTGGTGGATAAAATTGTGGTGGCGGTCACGTTTTTCTGCCCTGCTGCTATGGATTGGCTGGCTGTGGGACTGAGGCAATCTCTTGATGTACTCGAAAGCTTGCGGATGCGGGGAACTTGGCGGTGGTTGCGGGCAAAATTGCGCGCTTATTGGTATTTGCGGGGTGCTATTGATGAGTTGAAAAGTCGATCGGCGCTTTCTGGTTTTATTATGCAAGAAGGAACGGCTAGCGGCGATTTGGGCAGACATGAAATTGAAATCGATTTGCAGGAAGGTTGGGAAGCAGCAGAACGAATCATTGATGAGAAAAAACCCGATGGCATTTACCTCAGTTACGGTGAACTGTCTGTCGGTCACGTCACTCCCAAATTCGGTGTAGAGCCACTGCGGGGCGCTCACTTGCGATCGATTCTGGCCCTTGACTTTGCCGAACCCCTGGCTCGGGCGATCGCGCTTAACGGTATGCCCAAAAGTGCTGCTCATTCGGAGCCTAGCTTGGTTGACAACACCCTACTTCAAAATCTACAGTTGTTTACAGTATTGGAGCAAAAAAAACTGAAAACTTCTTCCTAGAAATGACATGATTAGATTAGAGAAAAAACAGAATATAGAGGTGGAATCAAGTCAGCCATTAAGTGAGAATAAATAGTAATTTAGATATGAAAATCCACAGAAAGTGACAAAGGTAATTATGACAATAAAATTGATCGAAGCAGATTTTTTAGAACCAATTTATGACAAACAGACTCTGGTACAGACCCTGAATCTGGTTAAGATTAAGCCCTGGAATTTATCCGGGGGAGAACATCAGATAGTTGCTGGGGGTGTGCTGTGAGAAATGCGGGAAAGGTAGCTTATATTCGCAAAATAACTCATTTCTTTGATTTGCTACGGGTATTGGTCGATCGCGAGATGAAATTACTTTACAAGCGATCGACCTTGGGGATTGCTTGGACTTTAATCAGTCCGCTGTTACAGTTGGCTGTATTTTCCTTTTTGTTTCGCTCTGTCGTACCCCTTAATATTCCCAAATTTTCTTCCTTTGCTTTCAGCGGCTTGTTAATCTGGAATTGGTTTCAAACGGTATTATTTAAATCAACGGCATTAATTACCAATCATAAGGCACTAATCAGGCAGCCAAATTTCCCCCCGGCAATTTTGCCGGTAGTCACGACGACGACGGGGCTCATTCACTTTTTCTTAGCATTGCCGGTGTTACTTATCTTTCTGGCAATTGATGGCGTTCCTCTGAATGCAGTGCTATTTTTGTTGCCGCTGCTGATGATTATTCAGTTTGTTTTGACAGTTAGTTTTGCTTATCCCCTTGCCGCTTTGAATGTCACTTTCCGCGACACTCAGCACACTTTGGGAGTAGTTTTGCAGATGCTGTTTTACCTGACTCCGATTTTCTACGACATCAGCAGCGTCCCCGAAAAATTTAAGATTTTTTATTACTTAAATCCAATGGTGCCCCTGATTGAAGCTTACCGCGCCATACTTCTTAAAGGTATGCAGCCGGATTGGTCGGCTTTGTTAATTTTGAGCTTGGCTGTGACGGCTCTTTTACCCATCGGACTGGGAATTTTTAGACGGCAAAGCGCTCATTTTGTGGAGGAAGTGTAAATGCGTGAAGCAATTATTGTCAAAGGTTTGGGTAAGCGTTTTAACCGCTACTCTACCGCGAAACCTTATACGATTATGGAAGCCGCTTTGTCCGGTTGGTGGAAGCTGAAGCCGGAGGCGAGTTTTTGGGCGCTGCGGAATATAAATTTTACTGTTTCTCCTGGCGAAATGCTGGGAATTCTTGGCAAGAATGGCGCGGGAAAATCAACGCTGCTGCAAGTTGTCGGCGGTATTTGCAGGGCTGAGGAAGGCTCTATTAAAGTTAACGGCAGAATTGGCGGGTTGTTAGATTTGGGTGCGAGTTTTCACGCGGATCTAACGGGCAGAGAAAACGTGTTTGTGGGCGCGGTGGTGGCAGGTTTGACTCGCCGGGAAGTGGCGCGCAGGTTTGACGATATTGTGGAATTTGCAGAGTTAAAACAGTTTATTGACAGCCCGATGCGGACTTATAGTACGGGGATGAAAATGCGGCTGGCTTTTTCGGTGGCGGTGCATACCGATCCAGAAGTGCTGTTAGTTGATGAACATTTGTCGGTTGGTGATGTGGCTTTTCAAACTAAATGTTTGAATAAGATAACTGAGTTTAAGAATCAAGGATGCGCGATTGTTTTGATTTCTCACACTGCGTCGCAAATTCAGAAAATGTGCGATCGGGCTTT
Source organism: Microcoleus sp. M2_D5 (assembly GCF_036701935.1). NCBI lineage: Bacteria > Bacillati > Cyanobacteriota > Cyanophyceae > Oscillatoriales > Microcoleaceae > Microcoleus > Microcoleus sp. M2_D5. The sequence goes on from NZ_JAUBRP010000020.1 coordinate 25,735, forward strand.
GTGGCTGAAATCCGGTGAGATAGTGGCTTATGGGGAACCGGAAGTGGTAGTGGGTCAGTATTTGTCAGAAATGCGATCGTCCACAGAAAATCGCACTCCCCTGGGTGGTGCTGAAGCTACAAGTAGCGGCTCGCCAGTGCGAGGTAATCAGAATCGCTTCGGTACTATGGAAGTAGAAATTACCGATGTCAAAGTGTCGCCAAATACGGAAATAGATAGCGGTGATGCTATTAGCATTGAAATCCATTATTCTGTGTTCCATGAAATTTATGCGGCTATTTTTGCAGTAACAATTAGCAGGGATGATGGTCAAAGTTGTTTTGAGACTAATACTAATCAAATGGGCAGACTGTTGCCGCTGGTGAAAGGGAAAGGCAAAATCCGGCTGCAAATAGACAGGCTGGATTTAGGAAACGGTCAGTATTACGTGAATGCTGGGGTTTACGAGGAAACTTTGGCTTACGCCTACGATTATCATTGGCAGGTTTATCCGCTGTACGTGCGATCGACTGTAAACCAAAAAACGATTCTTTGTCCGCCGTACCGCTGGGAATTTGAGGGCAAAATGCCACTTTTGGATGTGGCTGAACCGGGCGCTGCAACTTACGATTTGGATAAGAATAATCCCGGCTACGCCAAGATTTTGACTCAGTTGGAAAACAAGCAAAAACCTGACTTTTTAATAATTGGCGCTCAAAAATGTGGCACAGAATCTCTATACAGCCATCTAGAAAATCACTTGCAAATTATCAAAGAAGGTTCTCGAGATATTCACTTTTTTGAATTAAATTTTGAGCGTGGTGTTGATTGGTACAGCAAGCAGTTGACACGGAGTTTAGCGAGTGAGAAGGTGATCCTGTGGGAGATGACTTCTTACTATATTTATCATCCTTTGGTGGCGGAGCGAGTTTACAAGTGTTTCCCGGATGTTAAGCTGATTGTAATGCTGCGAAACCCAGTAAAACGAGCGTGGATGCACTATCATTTAGAAGTGGCGGGAGGCTCCGAAAAGTTGGATTTTGAAAAGGCGATCGCTTCTGAACCTGATAGACTCAAAGGTGAGATTGAAAAAATCAAAGCCGATGAAAATTATTACAGTTTCAATCACCAGCATTATTCCTATTTGTCGCGGGGAATTTATGTAGAACAAATCAAAAATTGGCTCGACTATTTTCCCAGAGAACAGTTGCTAATTATCAAGAGCGAAGATTTTTACGCACATACAGGCAAAGTATTTTCCGAAGTATTGAAATTTCTGGAAATTAGTGAGAATACAAGTAAAAAATATGAAATTAATCATGTCGATGAATACAGCCAAATGCCAGCGACAATAGAACAAGAATTGACTAATTATTTCAAACCTTACAATCAGGAACTTTCGGATTTGTTGCATGAGGATTTTAGTTGGAGTTAGGAAAAAAATTTTTAAATGCAGAGTGCCCAGAGAGGAACATGAATCATACCTCTTTCTTCTCTTCCTCTGTGCCCTCTGCGCTCTCTGCGGTTCGTAAAAAAAAATCTAATTCACAAACCATCTATCAGCTAGAAAAATGAAAAGGATATTTTTAGTAGGCTCTCCGAGAAGCGGCACAACCATGCTTCAAAGTTTATTAGCTGCTCACCCTGAAGTTATTTCTTTTCCTGAATCTAAGTTTTTTCACTATTTACTGTACAAGAAGTTTGCGGGAAAGTTGCCAGGTAGGATGGAAGCTTTTTTTAAGGATGAGATTAATCGGCCTGAACTTTTGCAAGGTTTTGATGATAGTCAAACTGTGGCAACTAAAGTTAGTTGGTTTGTCGGAGTTTTGGATGGTTTGGCGGCGGAACAAAACAAAAGTATTTGGTTGGAAAAAACGCCGGAACACATATATTTTATTGAGGACATACAGCGCTTTTTGCCGGATGCTAAATTTATTCATATTTTGCGAAACAGTATGGATACAATAGCTTCTCTGCATGAGGCGACTAGGACTTCTCATGATTTGTGGGGGTCTGGTTGGGATTTAAACCACTGTATCCGTCGCTGGAAGGAGGCGATGTTAATTAGTCACAAATATGCTAAAATTTCTAATCATATATTAGTCAACTATGAGGAAATTATCGACAATAAAGTAAAAAAGTTAGAAGAGATTTGTCAGTTTATGGAAATTGACTATGATGATAAAATGTTGGAACTTTATCAAGAAAAAGCTGCTCATCTCAGTTTAAATCTGCCTTGGCACAAAGGAATTGATAGAGAGGTTAAAAGTAATAAGGTTCACAAATATCATAAAATTTTTAATGACCGGGAAATTCGATATATTTTAGATAAGATTAAGCGAGTCAAGGGTGAAATTGCCTGGAAGTTGACGGTGGAAGTGAGCGAACCAATTTCCGATATTTGTAATCTTCCGCAAATATACGATCGCCTGTGCTGTACGATCAAACTAGAAGGAATTAAACTCGGTATTGTTGAATTGCCGATTTGCGATGGCATGGTGGCGGCTTCGGTGTTGGCGGATGCGGTTGCAGCCCAGTTTGCTTGGCAAATTCTCGATCGCTTCTTTCAACGCAATCGCTGGGAAAAAGGCAATAAATTGTGGGAAACTGTGCTGAAACCATTGCACCATAAACATGACTGGACGCTATTTTTGCAAGAATTATGGGGGCGTCCGAATTGGCATTTGGAGGACTTCTACAATCATGAAATAGCTGAGGAAGTCCCAACAATTACGATCGAAAAATATTTGATTGCTGTAGAAATTAGCGAGGAATTTGCTAATATAAAAGTTGAGATTTCTGAAATTGACGTGCTGGTGAAAGTAGGTGGCGTTGCTGTCGGGATTGTCACTGTTGCAGTGGAAAATAATTTTGTTTCGGCTCAAAAATTGCGATCGACAATTAATCGAAATATTGGTTTTGAGTTGTGCGTCGCCGCCGTGCGAGAAGCTTTGCTGGGAAAACCACTCAACGGCAAGCAAGGGCTACGATCGCGCTTAGCCTCTTGTGCTCGACAAAGGTCAAATTTGCCCGACTGGTTGAATGCACCGGGTGCTGGGGGCATTTACCCCCAAAATGCGGTGATGTTCGGCAGGCGATCGGGTGCGATCGGGACAAGTGTCAGCCGTCGCGCCTCACTCCCAGCGGCTGCGCTACAGGAAATCGAGTCAGCCGCAGCAATCGCGGGGGAACCGACAATGCAAATTCCCCAAGAAAACGAGTTCCCAAAGCAAGTATTTTACGCACCGGAAATCATTCGCTCAAAATCTTCTTATCAGGAAGTTTCTCACTCCGTGAAACCCCAACTTTTGGACAACCATAGCGTTACACAAAAACTTCCGATTCTCTCCTACCGCCGCATTTCTCCTGACAGTTTAGACGCAGTTAGCCCGCAGGTTTTGGAACAACAATTGCAGTATCTCAAAGATCGCGGTTATTATAGTGCGAGTTGGGAAAATTGGCGAAGCGCAAAGCTGGCTAAAACTCCTTTACCCGGTAAAGCTGTATTGATGACATTTGACGGCGGCTATCTGGACTTTTTCCAATATGCTTGGCCTCTGCTAAAACGCTTTGATTTTACAGCAACTGTTTTTCTCGTAGCGGAGTCAATAGGAAAGACACATAGTTGGGAAAAAGCCGAATTGGAAGAAGTGCAGTTAATGGGATGGCCGGAAATTTTGCAACTGCAGAATGCAGGAATTGAATTCGGTTCTATGTCTGCTACTCATCAACCTTTGACTGCATTGTCACCGACAGAAATTGTGCGGGAGGCAGCCAAATCCCGTGCTATCTTAGAACGGGGATTAGAGAAATCTGTTAAATGTTTTGCCTATCCTTACGGCGATGTCGATCCAATTGTAGCGCATTTAATTGGAGCGATCGGGTATACTTTTGGTGTATCATATAAATTAAATTATAGCAGTTTTGACGATAATTTAATGTCTCTGCCGCGCATTAAAGTTACAGGAGAAAATTTTTTATGGCAATTAGGTTTGTAGGGTGCGTCAGCCAGCGAGATTTTTCCCTCAACTAACAATCTCTCAACTGACGCACCTTACAAGTGAAATCGCTTAATCAATGCCTTGATTTTCCGCTGCAAATAACCGCCGAATCCTCTAGAAACTTTCTCAAACTTATAAAAAAATAAAATATCCATCACATCTTCAGTTTTCATATACTTTAAATAAGAAATCATTTTATCGGTTAGTTCATCACTAACATCATCGATATATTTTCTCACCGCCAACCTTTCCGAAATATTCCATTTCTTATCAAACTTGCGGTGCATTTGGGTCTCATAATCCCGAAAATCTGAGATTTTCCCCTCCAAATAGCTTTGAATATATTGCCCTGCTATTTGGGCACCATCCATCCCGTGTCTAATCCCTTCGCCTCCCAAAAAATTTACTGTCGAGACAGTATCGCCGATCGCAATTATATTATGCTTGCAATAAATATCCTTCAAACCAGGACTGTACTTCAGCGTCGAACCGTGTTTGTCAAGAATTTTATAACTTTTAGACTTCAGATATTCATCAATCAATAAATCAATATATTTTTTCAGCGGTGACAAATGCCTCACCGTTTTCGGGTCTAAAAAAATGCGCCCCGCACCAACTTTCAGCCTGTTTTGTTCCATTGGGAATATCCAGGAATAACCCTTCGGCATCCATTTATCGCCCAAAAAGAAGATTAAATCACCGCTGTATTTATTGTAAACTTCAGGTTCAACTTCAATTAAATATTCGATTCCGGTTCCCGAAAAAAAATTGGGCTTATCATTCTCTTTTTCGTACATAATCGCCCTAGCAAAGCCAGTAGCATCAACCAATACTTTTGTGCTAACTTTGATTAGTTTACCGTCAGATAACTGTTTGAATTCTACTATTGTTTCGCCGTTTTCTTGTGAGTATCGAATGTAGCGATAACCAAGCCAAACTTCACCGCCAAATCGCTCAACTTCGCTGGCCAAAAATGCTCTAAATTTAGCAAAATTGAGAACAACTCCCAAGCTTTCGGGAGACTCCCAAGTTTGACTGACTTTGCTAGTTTCAATAGTAAGTTTGTGCCAAAAACTGCCGATAACGGATTCGGGCAAATCGAATTTAGAGAGGGTTTCTAGAGGTGTAGCGGCGCTAGAAAAGTCATTTTTATAAAAATTGTCGTTTTGCTCTGCCAGCAAGACTTTGTTGCCGGATTGGGCTAGGATTCTCGCGCAGTGACCGCCTGCTGGGCCTGCTCCTACTATTACTATGTCAAAACTTTTTAAATTCATTTTGCTTTTAACTAGCTTCCAATGTCAAAACACCCGCCGAAATATCAACTACCAATCGCCGATTTTTCAACAACTGGCGGCAGATTAAAATTTCCGGTACTCCGGCACCTACGTGAACAGGGATATCAAATTCTCGCTCCTCAATACGCACTTTCCCGACATAAAGATCGAAATTAAATTCTCCCTTAGCTGTTCGCATTTTTTCTTGTTTGACATATGTCCAATCAAGTCCGTCTAAATCTTGATCGTTCATAGCTAACCAGCCAGAAAAACCTGTATCTAGCAGGGCATCAACAGGTAATTCAAAGCCGTTATCAGTAATCAATGAAATTTCAAATAATAGCTCACCCTCATCACCCAATGTTCCTTGAATCATATCGTGCCACAAACTCCGGTTTCATTTATCCGAAAGACGTGCAATTTAACTTTCGGGTATTTCTCATGGGCTATGTTTGCAACTAGCATATCATCCTTGTCGATAAAATATTCCCCGCTGTCGGGTTCAACTGCCATGTACCAGTTGTAGTGGGTTTTAATCAATTCTGGTTTGAGGCGATCGAAAATTGGTTTGCAGCGCTGATAAAATGCTTCTCTTTCAGCATACCATTGGGCTATTTCTTCGGGAGAAAGTGTACGCTTTGGGTGTAATCTTTTCCGGGGTACTGTGCGAGTTGGGTTGAGATAAGTCATGGTTGATTCTCCTTTATCATGAAATCTTTATTCAATCATATCATAACTGGTTAACTGGTTCCTAGGCTGTGCCTAGGAACCAATGTCTAGAGGCTCTACCTCATTTTGAGAGCAGGAAAATTTGAGAGAGAGCCTGGTAACGAGTAAAATTACACGCTAACGGGTGACTGTTTGCGACTGAATGTTGCTAAGATACGATCGCACATTTGCGACGGAGTTAATCCTAAACTTGCAAATGATTGTTCAGGCGTTGCATGATCTACCAATGTATCCGGTACGCCCAGTCGCATCAGTGGCACGAGGACATTATTGTCGAGAAAAGATTCAGCTACTGCTGAACCAAAGCCTCCCATCAAACAGCCTTCTTCCATTGTGACAACTTTGCCGATTCGCTGTGCTAAAGGCAAGATTAATTCAGTGTCCAAAGGCTTGACAAAACGCGCATTGATGACAGTTGCTTCAATACCGTGCTCGCTCAGAATCTGGGCGGTTTGCATTGCCGGATAAACCATTGAACCGTAACCCAAAATCAGCACATCGTCGCCGTTGCGGAGAATTTCGGCTTTGCCGATCGGCAATTCTTCCCAACCTTCCTCCATCAAAGGCACGCCGTAACCGTTGCCGCGCGGGTAACGCATGGCGATCGGGCCGCTGGTGTGGTTGATTCCCGTGACTACCATCCGCTGCAATTCTGCCTCATCTTTTGGCGCCATAATTGTCATATTTGGCAGACACCGCAAGAAAGAAATGTCGTACATCCCTTGGTGAGTGGGGCCGTCAGCACCGACAATGCCCGCGCGATCCAAACAGAAGAAAACTGGCAAATTTTGGATACAAACATCGTGAATTATTTGGTCGTATCCCCGCTGGACAAATGTCGAGTAAATTGCCACAACCGGGCGCATTCCTTCGCAGGCTAAACCAGCGGATAAAGTCACGGCGTGCTGTTCGGCAATCCCGACATCAATGTACTGTTTAGGCAATTTTTCATGAAGTTTATCCAGGCCTGTTCCCGTTGCCATAGCAGCGGTAATGCCGACAATTTTGGGATTATCTTCTGCTAGCTTGACTAGGGCGTGGGCAAAAACTTTCGAGTAAGCTGGAGGCTTGGGTTTGGTGGAGGGAATGCCTTTGCCGGTGGCTAAGTTAAAGGGATTTTGGGCGTGATATCCTACTTGGTCTTTTTCGGCGATCGCATATCCTTTGCCTTTTACCGTCACCACATGAACCAACACCGGCCCTTGGATAGTATGAGCTTGTTTGAAAGTGGTAATTAACTCTTCCAAATTGTGTCCATCTACCGGGCCCATGTAAGTAAAGCCCAATTCTTCAATTACTGCTCCAACTTTCGAGACAGCCAAGCGTTTCATCCCTTCTTTGAGGCGTTCCATTTCTGGAGTAAAAGTTTCGCCGACAAAGGGAATGTGTTTGAATTGTTCCTCTAAGTTATCTTTGAGAAACTGCACCGGTGGCGACAACCGCATCTTGTTCAAATAGCGGGTAATTGCGCCGACGTTGGGCGAGATTGACATCTCGTTGTCGTTGAGAACAACTAACAAATTGGTTTTCGGCATATGACCCGCGTGGTTAATCGCTTCGAGTGCCATGCCCCCAGTCAAGGCGCCGTCGCCGATGACTGCTACAGTTTTAAAGTTTTCCCCCTTGAGATCGCGCGCCATCGCCATCCCTAACGCTGCGGAAATGCTTGTGGAAGCGTGACCGGCGCCGAAGTGGTCAAATTTGCTCTCGCAGCGCTTGAGATAGCCTGCAACGCCGTCTTTTTGGCGCAGGGTGTGGAATTGGTTGTAGCGGCCGGTAATTAATTTGTGAGGATAAGCTTGGTGGCCGACATCCCAGGTAACTTTGTCGCGATCGAGGTCGAGTGTTTGGTAGAGTGCTAAGGTCAGTTCGACTACACCCAATCCTGGGCCGAGGTGGCCGCCGCTAGCGGCTACAGTTTCTAAATGCTTTTCTCGAATTTGTCGGGCAATTTGTTCGAGTTGATGAATCGAGAGGCCGTGTAATTGGTTTGGGTGAGTCAGTTCGCTCAGATGCATATTTTAAAATCTTGCTCCTGTGAATCAGGACGAATCCTTAACAGATATAGGTTGTGCCTGCGAGGTTGGGTACGCGCAAACGTTAGAATAGTTTAACGGTTATTTGAGAAAAACTGTTAGGCGTAACAATTTTGTTATTTCGGGTCTGGTAATTATAGTTAATAAATTGTGCGCCGTCAATCGATTTTAGATTTTAGATTTTAGATTTTAGATTTTAGAGGCGACCCCACGGATAAATGCGGGGGACGCAAGGATTTTCGATTTTCGATTTTGGATTGATTCCACAGATAAATCCCGTGGCGGGTACCACCTTTGAAATTCGCGGTCAATATAAAAAAGCTTATGTTGTTAAGCTGTGGAGCATTTAAACCACTAACAAGGCCGCTCCGGGTGCGAAGCGAAGTGAACACTGACTATACATGAAAAACGCCTTAAAACTGACGCACCATACAATACCATTTTAAATGCTCCACAGCTTAGTTCCTAATCGCTAGTTGTTAGCTGCATAGAGATTTTTCAGCATTTTTAACTGCTTTTTGTAGTGAGGGCTGACTTTTTAGCCATCTTATTTCTGCAAGCGGACTATGATACAAAATCGTTAACTGTGATGGAGCATCTCATATTTGTAAAAACACTTCTTCTGCCTCTTTCCTTCTGCCTCAAATTAATTCAATAGACCTCTTGCAAAAATAATTAGGACGGGTTCTCGGGCCCATCAATTGAGGAGAAGGATTTTTGCAAGAGGTGTAATCTCCCTTACTCCGCTGATGGCAAAGGAGTTTCCGCTTCTTCGGGGGGCGGAATTTCTGCTGGAGTCGATTCGGGCGACGGCGAGAGACTCTCGCTATCGGGCAGCGGAATTTCCGCAGGACTCGATTCGGGAGACGGCGAGGGACTCTCGGCCCCGGGCGAGGGACTCTCCGAAGGACTTGGGGCGGGAGTTTCCGGCGGTGGCGGAAGTTGTGCGGGCTCTGGCTGGGGGCTTTGGAGGCTTTGCACCCACAAACCTAAACCGCCGCCGGCTAATATCAGCCCCAACACCCCCAGTAGGGGCAGAGGCAGCTTCGATCGCCGTTTTTGAACGGGTTCCGGGGCGGGGGAAGTTTCGGGGTACAACAACTGTTTGGACGATTCTGAAAGCTGAGATTCTGGAATCCTCCCGGACTTCTGGAGGGACGCCGCGAGGGAAGGCGGCAGCGACACCGAGGCTGACACTGGCGCCACCGCCGGCGCTGACGCCACCGCCGGATCGAACAGTACCAATCTCTCCGGCGACATCCGACAGTGAGTCGCCACCACGGAGGTGTTGTCATAACCGTTTTTCTCGTTGGCGAGACGAATCCAAGACTGAACTGCAGCTTCCAAAGACATTTTGCCCTCAAGCACCTCTGGGCCGTAATTCTCCCAAGATTTCTCTACCCAGTCGTTGTCGCTCAAACCGTCGGAACACAGCAGCAGTAAGCCTTCTTCTTCGACAATAAATCGCTGAATCGTCGGGCGCAGGAAATCGGCATCCCGCGTGCCCAAAGCTTGAGTCAGGGCTCCTGCATCCGATCGCAGTTGAGTCTCCCAGTACAAACAATGTCCTAGCTGGACTTCCCTTGAGGCTACGTCGTCGTCCACAGTCAGCCGGTGACAGTAATTTCTGCCAATCCAATAAGCGCGGCTGTCTCCAACATTGACTAAATAAAGTTCGTGACTGTTATTCGAGGGCAAATCCTCGGAATTTTTCACTTTTTGAGGCAACTGGAGGGCCATCACCAAAGTCGTCCCCATCCGCTGCCGCAACTCTTTTCCCTGCTCGTTATTTTGAGCGGAAATCACATTATTCACAACTCGGACGATTTCTTCGAGTTGCTCGATCACCATTGTTGGCGTCATCAACTCTTCTTGTTGAGCAATTTCTGCGAGCAAATTTTGGATTAAAGCTTTCAGGGATTGCACGGCTAATTGACTGGCAACTTCTCCTCCTTCGTGGCCTCCAACCCCGTCGCAAACCATTGTTAAGTAAGGAATTAATTTCTCGCCCCCTGAAGTTTTGCTAAATTGAAAATCAGCAGCAACCGGATAGCAACTGTCTTCATTTTGGGAGCGCTGGGGCCCGATATCAGTCATGCCGACTACTTCTAAATGCAGAGGCAATTGAGCGGCTTGTTCTAATAATAAATCGTTTAGTTCCAGGGCGATCGCGTCGAAATTCATGCTGCTGCGGCGCATAAACTGACAAATCTCTCCGAGTTTCGACTGCACCTCAGACCCGGCTGATTCCACCAAACCTGACCACACATCTCCCAAATCCCGCAGCGTCGGTACAAAATTGCCCCGGTGCAGTTCCAGCAGGCGTACCCGCCAACCTTCCACCCGCAAATTTTCCGGTACCAGCAAACTCGAAGCGACTCCCTGTTCCGATAGCGGCCCCCACAGTTGGAGCATTTGCCACAGCCAGTATACTTGGCGCGCGCCGGTTGCCCCAGACCAAGCTTCTAAAATAGAAGGATACAGGCGACCGAAATTATTGATGGGCACATTTTCCAACAACAGCACCTCTGTCGCTTCGGGTGCTTCCCCCAGGGAACAATAACCGTATACTTCCGGCGTATGCAGCCGTTGGGGATACAAATGCAGGTAAGGCATAATGCTATCCGGCAGTTGTTCCGGGACGCTCGGAGGCAAAGCTGGGCGGCTGTCGAGCCAGATTTGCGGTGCAATGACAAAGTATCGATCGGCTATTACCTTCCCCGCCGGCACTTCCTCGGCTGCTGGCCCCACCGCCCACACATAGCGATAAATTAAATCCGTTTCGCACGCTGCACAGTGCTGGCGGCCAAAGGTATTGCGGGGATCTGCACAGCTAAGATTCGGGCAATAAATGGGTTCGGAGAAACTGCTGATCATATCGAAATAGTTTGTGTAAAAAGATTCTGAAGATATTTGATTCGCCAGCCCAAATTCATGAGCTTGAGAATAAACTGATTTTAGCCCCTATCAATTTCTTAACTGCCTTTGGGCCCGTAGAAATTGTAGTTTCTGCCAGTCTGCACCGGCTAAAATTGTAATCTAAGTTACTAAACTCAGACTTGGAGTAGGATGGAAGCCTCAACCTGGTACCGCGGCGCGAAAAATCGCTCTGAGGGCTTGCAAGTGGCAAACCCTTGCAGAGTCAGTTGTTTGCATTTCTTAAATCTTAAATTTCCAATTTAATATCTAAATAGTATCACCTATTCTTTTTATGATCTTGACTCCGACGCTCCTTTGGCTGCTAGCTGGGTCTTTGCTCTGTTTGGCAGAGCTATTTCTCCCGACTGCTTTTGTCGCTTTTATGATGGGACTGAGCGCCTTCGCCGTAGCTGGATGCTCTCTAGTTCTACCTTACGTTAATTTACAAATATTCCTGTGGATGGTATTTTCGACAGTTTTTGTGCTGCTGTCTCGGCGGTTGATACCAAAAGGCAGCGCAAGGGCGATCGCAGATTCTCAGGAAGCCAAAACTTTAACAGAAATTCCCCCCGGAGAAGCCGGCCGAGTCATTTATGAGGGGAATTCTTGGCAAGCTCGCTGCGAAGACACCAAGGTCACTATTCCCCCCAACCAAAACGTAATTGTCGTGGGACGGAAAGGCACTACTCTGATAGTTTTGCCCGAAAATCTCTTGCATTCTTAAACAAAATGCGTAATTAATCACAGACAATTAGTAGTTAGTCATCAGTCTTTAGTCAAAATTTATAGGAGGCAATCGTGGAACAATTTTTTTTACTTGTCTTTTTAGCTTTAGGCGGCTCAGCCCTCGCAGGTTCCGTCAAGATTATCAATCAGGGAAATGAAGCGTTAGTCGAAACTTTAGGTAAATACAGCGGCAAGAAACTGGAACCCGGTTTGAATTTTGTCACGCCGTTTCTCGATCGCGTCGTGTACGAGCAAACCATTCGGGAAAAAGTCTTAGATGTTCCCCCGCAAGCTTGTATTACCCGCGATAACGTTTCCATCACCGTTGATGCTGTGGTTTACTGGCGGATTGTAGACTTGGAAAAAGCTTGTTACAAAGTAGAAAATCTCCAGTCAGCAATGGTAAATATGGTGCTGACTCAAATTCGCGCCGAAATGGGTCAACTGGATCTCGAACAAACCTTTACTGCTCGTTCTCAAATTAATGAAATCTTGCTCAGAGATTTAGATATTGTTACCGATCCTTGGGGAGTAAAAGTAACGCGGGTAGAATTGCGCGATATTATCCCTTCTAAAACTGTACAGGAATCGATGGAATTGCAGATGGCAGCCGATCGACGCAAGCGGGCGCTAATTCTGACATCCGAGGGCGAACGCGAGTCAGCAGTTAACAGCGCCAAAGGTAAAGCAGAAGCGCAAGTCTTGGATGCAGAAGCGCGCCAAAAAGCGACTATTTTGGAAGCGGAAGCTCAACAAAAGGCGATCGTCCTGAAAGCTCAAGCAGAACGTCAAAGTCAGGTTTTGAAAGCTCAAGCTACTTCTGAGGCCTTGCAAATAATCGGCAAAACTCTGCAAAATGACCCCAATGCTCGCGAAGCTTTACAATTTTTGTTAGCTCAAAACTATCTGGATATGGGTCTACAAATTGGCACCAGCGACAGCAGCAAGGTGATGTTTATGGATCCGCGCAGCATTCCCGCCACGCTCGAAGGAATGCGATCGATCGTTGGGGAAGGTAATAATAATGAGGTGAAAAAGTAGGGTAGCATCTCATATTTGTCAAAACACTTCTTCTGGCTCCTTCCTTCTGATTCTTTCCTCCTGCCTCAAAACTCCAATTTCTAGCTTGGCTGCTTTCATTGAGATGCTCCCCTGGGTATTTGGTATCTATTTAAACATCGATATTCAGGCAACTTCTCTTCGCCGTTAAGGAATGAGAATTAAATAACTTCCACAATTTTGTGGGATGGGCGTCCCGCCCGTCCACTCATGACGGGCGGGACGCCCATCCCACAATAACAATTAAAATTGTAAGTTATTTAATTCGCGATCCTAACCTAATAACTCGACACAGTTAAAACGATCGCCTCCCTATCTCCCAACACCAAACCATACTCCAAACCCTCAACAACCGCCTGATAAGAAGCATCCAAAATATTACCAGAAACCCCCACAGTCGTCCAGCGGTCTTGACCGTTGCTAAACTCAACCAACACGCGAGTTTTAGCAGAAGTTCCCGCACATCCGTCCAGAATTCGCACCTTATAATCGGTTAAGTTAAAATCAGTAATTGCCGGATAAAAATTCCGCAAAGCCTTCCGCAAAGCCGCATCAAGTGCCGAAACAGGCCCGTTTCCTTCCGCGCATTCCAGAATATCTTGACCGTTAACAGTCACCTTCACGGTTGCTAAAGAATTAACTGTTTCCTCCCTACCTTTATCGCAGTGAACTTGAAAACCTTTGATTTCAAATAAACGCTTGCGCTTTCCCAAAGCCTCCCGCATTAACAATTCAAAAGAAGCTTCTGCACCCTCAAATTGATATCCCTGGCTTTCCAAATCTTTCAATTTTTCCAAAATTTGGCGGCAAGCAGGATTTTTGCGATCGAGATCCATGCCAAAAGTGCGCGCCTTCGCCAAAACATTGCTCAAACCAGCTTGATCCGAAATCACAATTCGCCGCCTGTTGCCAATTTTTTCCGGTTCCAAATGTTCGTAAGTCAGCGGATTTTTCTCAACAGCCGATACATGGATTCCGCCTTTGTGAGCAAAAGCCGAAAGACCGACAAAAGGAGCACGATCGTCGGGAGCAAGATTGACAATTTCGCTAATCGATCGACTTACTTGAGTTAATCTAACTAATTGCTCGTCTTCAATGCAATTCTGACCCAACTTTAGCTGAAAATTAGGAATTAAGGAACATAAATCGGCATTTCCGCAGCGTTCGCCGTAACCGTTAATAGTTCCCTGTACCATCCTCACTCCTTCCCGCACAGCAGCCAAAGCATTAGCAACCGCAACTCCCGAGTCGTTGTGAGTGTGAATTCCTAATTGTAAAGATTTTTCGTGATTAGTTCCTAAAGATGCTAAAACATCGCGAACAACCTGACTGACTTCGTGAGGTAAAGTACCGCCGTTCGTATCGCAAAGCACCAGCCATTCTGCACCAGCATCGGCGGCTACTTCTAAAGTTTTAATAGCATAATCTCGATTGTGTTTGTAGCCGTCAAACCAGTGTTCGGCATCGTAAATAACGCGCCTTCCCTGACTCCGCAAATATTCAATTGTATCTCGAATCATCGCCAGATTTTCTTCTAGCGTCGTCTTCAAACTTTCAATAACGTGCAAATCCCACGACTTGCCAAACAGCGTCACCCAGCGAGTACCGGCGGACAAAATAGCCTGCAACATTTCATCATTAGCTGCCGTAGTTCCCGGCCGCCTAGTCGAACAAAAAGCTACAACTTCTGCTTGAGTTAGGGGCTGTTCTTTGAGACGCCAAAAAAATTGTACGTCTTTAGGATTTGCCCCCGGCCAGCCGCCTTCAATAAAGGGAATTCCTAAACTGTCTAACTGTCGAGCAATTCGCAGTTTGTCTTCGAGAGATAAGGAGAGTCCCTCGCACTGAGCACCGTCTCGCAGCGTGGTATCGTAGATCCAGAGCCGATTTGTCATGGGAAATTGCGATCGAGAAATTGGTAATATATCACTTACCATATTAGATGAATTTATGGGAATTTAATGCGATAATATATAGGAAAATTAACATAAATATAACTGGGGTAAATTGCTGTGGTCAAAGTACAAGCGCAAGGAAAAACATTTGAGTGCGATCGCGGAGCCAATCTCCGTGAAGTATTGCTCAAAAACGGTATCGATCTCTACAACGGCAACGCCAAAGTCATCAACTGCCACGGCATCGGCACTTGCGGCACCTGCGCCGTCACCGTCGAGGGCGAAGTTTCCGAGCCCCAGTGGCGCGAAAAAGCCCGACTTTCGGTTCCTCCCCATTCTCCCGCCTCCAACCGCCGTTTGTCCTGCCAAACCAAGGTTTTAGGCGATATTAAGGTGACAAAATATGACGGTTTCTGGGGTCAAGGTTCTGAAACTGTCTGGAAACCAATCGCATAGATTTTTTGTTAAGGAAGGCAGATAGGCTGTACTTTATTGAGATTGCATATTTGGGGCAGGCTAGAAGCCCACCCCACAAGATAATCTCTAAGACTTGTGCAAGAATTCTAACTGTAAGGTGCACAGGGGGCACCTTACCATAAAGAAATCCGAGAGGTTAAAAAACCCAGAAAGTCCATATAAAAGTTAATGAATTCATCTAAAGATATTCTGATTATTGGCGGCGGCATAATTGGCCTTTCGCTAGCAGTTGAACTGAAATTGCGAGGGGCATCTGTCGCCGTTCTCACCGCCGATTCTAAACAACCGACCGCCCGGGCTGCCGCCGGAATGCTTGCCCCCCAAGCCGAACGAATTCCCCCCAGTCCGATGCTGGATTTATGCTTGCAAAGCCGCGCACTGTATCCCGCCTGGGTGGAACAGCTAGAAGACATTACCGGATTGAAAACGGGATATTGGCGATCGGGAATTCTCGCACCAGTTTGTCAAAATGAGCCTCATGAAAAGCCGCTTTTGTCAAACCTTAATTATCAATGGTTGGACAGAGATACTGTTCGCCAGCACCAGTTTGGATTAGGTCAAGAAGTAATTGGCGGTTGGTGGTATCCTGACGACGCTCAAGTAGACAACCGCGCTTTATTTCGGACGCTTCAGGCCGCAACTAAAGAATTGCAGATTGAGATTATTCAAGGCAATGCAGGGGAAATTGTTCGGCAGGGAAACCGAGTTGTTGGCATTGAAACAACAGCAGGAAAATTGCAAGCCGACCGTTATGTTTTGGCTGCTGGTGCTTGGTCGGAGCAGTTATTGAATGTTCCTGTTTTTCCAAGAAAGGGACAAATGCTGTCAGTATGTGTACCAGAAGATAGGGGAGTTATCCAGCCCCTGCAAACCGTTCTATTCGGCACTGGCATTTATATTGTGCCGCGTCAAGATGGTAGAATTATTATTGGCGCAACTAGCGAAAATGTCGATTTCACGCCGGGAAATACGCCTGCGGGAATCCAAAGTTTGCTAGCAGGAGCGATTAAGTTATATCCCGAATTACAAAATTATCCGATTCTGGAGTTTTGGTGGGGATTTCGGCCTGCTACGACCGATGAGTTGCCGATTTTGGGTGCTAGTGCTTGGGAGAATTTGACATGGGCTACGGGGCATTACCGCAACGGCATTTTGTTGGCTCCGGTGACGGCTAAATTATTGGCGGATTTGATTGGGAATCAGAAATCAGATCCGTTATTGGCTGCTTTTCATTATTCGAGGTTTCCTGAATCTTGGAAGGTGGAAAATGGTAAATAGTGAGATTTGTTGCTTTTTTTAAGACGAGGCAGAGCCGCATAACGAGAAACGAAAGTCAACCAAAAGGATATTTTTTGCTATAATCTAATCAGCACAATAGGGTTTTGTAAGTTATGACTTTTAGTGATGTGGTCGAGACGATCAAAAATCTTTCTACTGACGAAAAGCAAGAGCTTCAACTGTTGTTGAAGCAATATCTCCGGGAAGAACGTCGCGAAGAGATGTATCAAAACTTTAAGTCAGCGCAGATTGAACAACAAAAAGGTGAACTGAAATTTTTCGCTAACATCAATGAACTCCGAGTAATGATAGAGGAATAATCGTGGAAGTCAGTTTCAGTTCTTCATTCAAGCGTGCTTTCAAAAAGCGGATCAAAGGCGATGCTGATTTGGAGGCTAGGTTTTGGCAAAAGCTGGAACAGTTCATCAGAGAGCCGTTTGAACCAAGCTTAAAAACTCATAAATTGTCCGGTAGGCTCAAGGAGTTTTGGAGCTTTAGCGTAGATTACGACGAAAGGGTACTTTTCTACTTTACAGAAGACGGAAAAGCGGTGTTTGTAGATTTGGGAAGTCATGATGAAGTATATTAATCGACAGAACAGTTGCTACAGTAATCTGTATCTGTAGGGTGCACTGTGCACACCTTACCGCTGTAAGTAGCGCATCCAACCATTTTTTGCTAAGTCCTGAATTAGTTCGCATCCTGTTTTTTGGGTTGGTTTAATTCCCTGCATTTAGCGGCAGCCAAATCGTAAGCATTTTGGTAATCGCTACCGCCTAACATCAAATCGCCGTAATATTCATAAGGTTGATTGCCATAAATCGGCAGCGGGTCGTCTTCAGGATAATCTTCTTTTGATTCTTCTAGGATTGCTTTGAGTTTCTTGACGCTGAAGCGCTGGACTGGGAAGTAATGAATGTCTTGAGCGATGAAACCGAGATGGGGAAATGTTGGGTCAACAATTCGCTCGTCGAGTTCAATCCAGCTATACTCGATGGGTTTATATGGCACTCCCGGCACAGCTAAAAAGCCTTGAACATAAATTGCGCCCTCGGTGGCTAATGCTGCTTTACAGGCGTTGTCAAAGCAGTTTTTACGGTTGCTTTTGATGCGAGTGGCCATTTCAATAGAAAGCGCCTCATCTAATAGTTCGGTCATAACCCATTTCTAGTCGCGTGTGCGATTAGATTGTAGCAAATCCGAGCTATCTCCGAGCACAAAAAACGCAGGCAATTGCGATCGTCCTTCAAATTCTCTTCTCAAGGAGTTGATCCAAAATCCTCTGCGCTTCTGGATGTTGTGTCAGCTTTGGTTTCCGGGGCGGGCGCTTTGTCGATCGCCCCTATCGCCCGTCTATAAAAAGTTTTCGCGAGTAGCCCAAATTTTGAGCGATCGATGTTGGGCTAGAACCCGGTACAATAAAGTGTGCCACAGACGATGCAAGCAAAAATAGTGGCATAAATTACTCAATAGCCTGCAACCAACCAATGATATTCATGCCTTCCGGTGCAGCGATTTGTTCGGCTGTTGACAGGCTTCACAGTTTTTTCTGTAAACAAAGCAGAGTTGTGATAACCTCATAAATGTGCAAAAATCGGTTCCAACAAAACTTTTGGAAGAAACGGGGAAAGTCCGGGGTAAATCCGCCCCTGTCCCGCAACTGTGATGCTAAACGAAGCACTTATCCACACACCATAAACATACTGAATGAAAAGCGCGATTAAAAAGTCGGATTTTGTGCTAGATCCTTATATGAAGAGCAACAATTTGACAGCTACTTGCCAAATACTCAATACAGTGGTTCCTTATATATGCTTATGGTTTTTAGCATTTAAAGCGGCTGCCATTTCTGTATTCCTTCTGCCGCCGATAATGGTGTTGATGATACTTTTTTCAGGACGTTGTTTCTCTTTGATGCACGATTGCGGACACTATTCTCTTTTTAGCTCCAAAAAAGTCAATCGCATTATGGGTTTCCTGCTAGGTATCATCAATGCGATTCCTCAGTACCCCTGGTCGAGGGGGCACGCTTATCACCACAAACATAATGGTAATTGGGATATGTACCGCGGCCCTTCGGCGTTGATCACCACCGAAAAATTTGCGGCGCTAAGTCCATTTAGTAAAAAGATGTATCAGTTACTCAGACACCCATTGATGCTGTTTCCCGGTGGTTTTTTCTATCTAATTATTAAACCAAGACTCGCACTGATATTGGGAACTACGGGTTTTATCCGACATATTTTTGCTTGTCTCAATCAAGATTTTGGCATGGGTTTATCGGAAATCATTGCTTCTTATAAATCCAAACATTGGTATACGACGGCTGAGTTTTGGGATTTACTGTTCAACAATGTTTGTGTTGTTGGTAGCTGGATTTATCTGAGCAACTTACTTGGTTTTGGCTTTTTCTGGAGTGTTTACTCAATTGTCATGACCTGTTCAGCAGCGATATTTATCTGTATTTTCTTTGTTCAGCATAATTTTAACGGTTCCTACGCTCATAAAGCCGAAGGTTGGGACTATCTTATGGGCGCAATTGAAGGCAGCAGTTACCTAAAATTACCGACTATTCTCAATTGGTTTTCTGCTGATATTGCTTACCACAATATTCATCATCTCTCTGAGCGAATACCTAACTATAATCTTCGGGATTGTCACAATGCTAATATTCACCTGCTTGCTAATTCAAAATCGCTGACACTTCGCGATATTCCTGACTGCTTCCAATTCATTCTTTGGGATGCTGCTTCAGATAGTCTGCAATCGATTAAATTATTTCAGAAACAAGAAGAAATTCCATTCAGTAATTTAGCTAATTAAAATCGGGCGGCAATAAATTTGGCCGCTTTTTTAGCACCAAAATCCTATGATTAGGGCTGCAGTTAGTGGGAGCACTTTTAACAGTAACTTTCCTAGTTAAGTAGGTGGTTACAAATAAACAATTAGATGGGTCGGGCGGGTTTAGCCGGGAGCCCATAATACAATTGCCGGGCCCCGTTTGTGAGATTGTCCGTTTTTGGCAAATATTATTGGTGAACCCAACCTGCAAGGAATCAGGGTAATCGACCGGACATGATATCCTTTGTCAATGCAGCAATTCCTCTAATTTTTGCTGGTTCCACAAATACTGATAAAGCCCTGTTTGCCCTACCAATTCAAGGTGAGTGCCACTCTGAACTATTTTTCCTTGATCCATCACAAAAATGCGATCGGCACTAGCCGCCGCTGACATTTGATGGGAGATAAAAATTACTGTTTTGCGATCGGTTCCTGTTGCCAAGTTTCGCAAAATGTCGGTAGCAGTTTGATTGTCAACGCTGGAAAGAGCGTCATCCAAAATGAGCACGGGGGCGTCAACTAACAAAGCGCGAGCAAGTGCTGTCCGCTGCCGCTGTCCGCCGGATAAAGTAATGCCGCGCTCGCCGACAACTGTTTTGTACTGTTGCGGGAAGTTGAGGATTTCGGCGTGAATTTGCGCTTGTTTTGCCGCCGCTTCAATCTCCGGCTGTTCCGCTAAAGGGTTTCCGTAGCGGATGTTATTCTTGATGGTAGTGCCGAAGAGAAAACTTTCTTGCGGAACGTAGGCGATCGCCCCGCGCAATTCGGTCAATTTTACCTTGGTAATATCCTGTCCGTCTACAAATAACTCGCCCGGATCGATATCGAGCAAGCGCGGCAGCGCATTAGCTAAAGTTGATTTTCCCGATCCGATCGCCCCGACAATTGCGACAGTTTCGCCCGGTTTTATGGTAAAGTCAACATCTTTAAGCGCAGGTGTCTTAGCACCCGGATAAGTATAATTTAGATGGCGAGCCGCAATTTCTCCTTTGACTGGAGTTGCCAGTTCAACTGCACCGGCAGCATCCTTAATTTGCGGTTCCACAGTCAAAATTGATTCGATGCGATCGACACTCACTTCTCCCCGCTGGTAAGCAGTAATTGTGAAACCCAACAGCGCCGTCGGAAACACCAAACGCTCGACATAAATCAGCAACGCCACAAAATCGCCAATGCTAATTTGACCATTAGCAATTGCCCCGCCACCAGCAGAAAGCAGCACCAACAAACTGATGCTTGCCAAACCGCCCAGCAGCGGAAAAATAAAGTTTCTAGTTTTTGCTAATTCCAAATTTGCTGATAGCAACTGTGCGTTGGAATTGCGAAAAGCTCGGCGTTCGTTTTCTTCTTGAGCGTAGATTTTTATTACGGACATCCCGCTCATATCTTCCTGAATTAAATCGCTCATCGCCGACAGTTCCTCTTGCACGGCTAACTGTTGGATGCGAAGTTTGTCGCTAAATAACTGTACCAAAACCAGCATTAAAGGATAAACTGCGATCGCAAACAGTGTCAGCCTTACATTAATCCCCAGCATCACGGGCAAAGTCAAAGCATAGGCAAATGCAGTATTCGCCAAACTCAGCACCGCAAACCCCACCAAGCGCCGAATATTGTCCAAATCGGAAGTAGCGCGGTTAATTAAATCTCCTACCGTATTGGCAGCAAAATAAGACGGTTCTAATGTTAATAAATGGTTAAAAATTTGCTGTTTGAGGTCAAATTCGACTTGACGCCCGACGCCAAACAGCAAAATCCGCGACGCCATCCGAATCACCCACATGATTGAGGCGAGAATCAGAATCAGTAGCACGAAGTTGAAAACTTCGTCAAATTTAGTCGCAATTTGCAGAGTGTCAACTGCATTCCGAATCAGCAGGGGAATGTAAACGCCCACAGCATTGACAACTAATAGCGAAAAAACGCCCCAGAATGTTGGTTTCCAGTGCGGGCGCATATAAGAGCCGAGTTTTTGCAGTCGAGAATAACGAGCCATAGGAAGAAGGAAGAAGGAAGAAGGTTCGGCAACGAGCAATGTACGGGATGTAACGGATGGATGCTGAAGGAAGAAGGAGTCTTCCCCAAGGTTTTCAGCAATTAAGAACGTCCTAATAGTCTTGGCGGTTGCTATAGGGATGAGAATTAAATAAAATCCACTTTTCATGACTGTTGTGGGATGGGCGTCCCGCCCGTCTATTGGGGACGGGCGGGACGCCCATCCCACAAGAAAAAAGGGAAATTATTTAATTGACGATCCATAGAAGGTAGAAGTTGGAAAAAAGAATAGAAGCTCTATCGAAAGGTAGATGACCGAAAACACAAGTTAAGAAATTTTGAATAAAAATTCTGCTTTGGGATGACGCGCCATCAAAATTAGGTTTTGGCCTCAACCAAAATCTGATTATATCGATATGTAACAAACCACATTATTATATCTGTGGCGACACGAGATATGTGGGGACACGGTATTCCCCAGTCCTCAGCCACCCGGAACGATCGCGCCCAAATCTCCAATCCGCCCCCGCAACCCCCCGCACCGTTGGGGCGCGCTACAATCAAAAATCGATCGGCTTAGCACTCAGACTCAGAGAGTGCTAAATTTGCTAATGTAAGCGATTGGAGACAAACATGACCAAAATAGTTGCATTTAGCGACAAATCTCGGCGGGCACTAGAACGCGGCGTCAATCAACTCGCCGATGCTGTCCGCATCACCTTGGGCCCGAAAGGTCGGAACGTCCTATTGGAAAAGAAATACGGCAGTCCCCAAATTGTTAACGACGGTATCACCGTTGCTAGGGATATCGAACTCGAAGATCCCCTGGAAAATGCCGGCGCTCGCTTAATTCAAGAAGTCGCCTCCAAAACTAAAGATATCGCAGGCGACGGCACAACAACCGCAACGGTAATCGCTCAATCCCTCATTCGCGAAGGTTTGAAGAATGTCGCAGCAGGCGCAAACCCAGTCGCGCTGCGCCGGGGTATTGAAAAAACGATCGCCCACTTGGTACAGGAAATCGAGAAATTGGCGAAACCCGTCGAAGGAAGCGCCATTGCTCAGGTCGCCACTGTCTCCGCCGGTAACGACGAAGAAGTCGGCGCCATGATTGCCCAAGCGATGGAAAAAGTCACCAAAGACGGCGTAATTACTGTAGAAGAGTCGAAATCTCTGACAACAGAATTGGAAGTTGTCGAAGGGATGCAGTACGATCGCGGATATCTTTCTCCGTATTTCGTCACAAACGGCGATCGCATGGAAGTTGATTACGAAAACGCTCGCATCCTGATTACCGACAAAAAAATTAGCTCGATTCAAGAACTAATTCCAGTTCTCGAAAAAATCGCCCGCACAGGTCAACCGCTGCTAATTATCGCCGAAGATATTGAAGGCGAAGCTTTGGCAACTCTGGTAGTCAACAAAGCCCGCGGCGTATTGAACATTGCAGCTACCAAAGCTCCTGGTTTTGGCGATCGGCGCAAAGCTATGCTTCAAGATATCGCCGTGCTCACCGGCGGTCAACTGATTTCCGAAGAAGTCGGACTCAGCATCGATACCGCAACCCTAGAAATGCTCGGTACCGCCCGCAAAATTACGATCGACAAAGAAAACACGATCGTGGTTGCTGGCGAAGAACACAAAGCTGACGTGCTAAAACGGATCGAGCAAATCCGCAAACAGCTAGAAGCGACGGATTCCGAGTACGACAAGGAAAAGCTAACCGAACGCATCGCCAAACTCGCCGGCGGTATCGCTGTAATTAAAGTCGGCGCAGCTACCGAAACCGAGCTCAAAGACCGCAAACTGCGTATTGAAGACGCTCTGAACGCTACTAAAGCTGCTGTGGAAGAAGGTATCGTTGCTGGAGGTGGCACGACCCTAATTCACCTGATTACAAAAATAGATGCGATCGCCCATACTTTAGACAGCGAAGAACAAGTAGGCGCTGACTTGGTGAAGAAAGCTTTGGAAGCACCTTTGCGTCAAATTGCTGATAATGCCGGCGTTGAAGGTTCCATCGTCATCGAACGAGTGCGAGCAAGCGAGTTCAACATTGGCTACAACGCTCTCACCGACGTGTACGAAGATATGATTGCGGCCGGGATTATTGACCCGGCTAAGGTGGTGCGATCGGCTTTGCAAAATGCCGGTTCCATTGCTGGCATGGTGCTGACCACTGAAGCTGTGATTGTCGAAAAACCCGAGAAGAAAAAAGCCGGCGGCGACATGGGCGACATGGGCGGCATGGGCGGCATGGGCGGCATGGGCGGCATGGGCGGCATGGGCGGCATGGGCGGCATGGGCGGCATGGGCATGATGTAGTCTTCAGCCATAAGCACCATGCGTGTAAACAAGCGCGTGTTATGTACTACCCGTCTACTATTTGACGATTAAGGCAGTTTATCCCCCCGGCATCCCCTGATAGTCCGGGGGGCTGTTTCATTCTCTTGTAGGGGCAATCCCACGCCCGGTTGCCCCGATATTTGAAACACCGATTCCCTCGTCCGTGGAGGGGGTAGGCACGGGCGCACTACCCCTACAAAAGCCTGATTTTCGTGAGAATGAAACCGCCCTGCTTCTTAAGGGAGATGCAATGGGACTCGGCATTAAGGATCGCGAATTAAATAACTTACAATTTTAATTGTTATTGTGGGATGGGCCTGAAAGCCCGTCATGAGTGGAAGGGCTTTCAGGCCCATCCCACTTTCAAGAGTGGAAGTTATTTAATTCTCATTCCTAAGCTACAAGCGATAGTTTTCAGGGATTTTAAGCTTAAGTTGCCACCAATGCAGTGCGCGCCCTCTCGGTCAACTCAAATCCTTCCTAGAAACTGCGTCTCCCCCTCTCCCCTTCTCCTTTAAGATCGCGGAGTTACATTGTTGCTGTGCAAGTCTTGAGGAGATTGAAACAGAGTTTCGAGATACACTCTCGCAGCTTGGCGATAACTGCGCGAAGCTTCAGGCGTACCGCTATCGGCATTCTGCAACAAAAACAGCGACAGGGCCGCGCAAAATACTCGGTCTAGATCCCATTCGGGATGGGTTTCCAGGTAAGTTTTGAGAGAATCGTGCAGCGTTTCAGGAATTTCAGCAAAAATACTGACTGTTGGGTTCATCATTTTTTTTTAGTCTCGCTAATAAATTGAAAACAGAACCCCCCCTTCGGCCGGATACAGGTGCAGGTACAGCCGAAATCAGAGCGCTTTTTTTTAGGTCGGTCGCATCATTGTGCGCTATGAGGGGGTGGGTTTGTCAATGTTGCGAAGTATTACAAAGTCCTTTAGATTAAAAAAAGGTTTACCAAATAATAAGCTTTTCAGGGCATTTTTTGTTACATATCTTTATGTTTAGGGGGATTTATGAGAAATTAGGCAGCAAGTTAAGGAAATCCCCAATTCCGCAGCAAGATGCTACCGTGCCGTTAATTTCTGTGGAAAACTTTGTCGAATCTGTGGAAAACCTCAGACTTGCCTGGGGAAACGCTGTGGAATGTTTAGGGAAAAGTCAGGGAAAAAATAAGAATTGCAAAGGGCATGGGGCATGGGGCATCGGGCATGGGGCATCGGGCATGGGGCATGGGGCATGGGGCATGGGTAGGAAATGACTAATGACTAATGACTAATGACTAATGACTACTGACTTCCTAAGTGCCACTCTGCCGCTTTTTGCCGGATGGTTGCCAATTCTGCAGGCGGCATTTTGTCGAGATTGGCTAAGATAAAGCTCATGCGACCGATCGACTGAAGTTTGTCCCGGTGGCGCGCTAGGAAATCCCAGTAGAAGAAGTTGAAGGGACACGCATTTTCGCCCGATCGCACAGTGCGATCGAATTTGCACCCCCGACAATAATCGCTCATTTTATGAATGTAATTGGCAGAAGCAGCATAGGGCTTCGACGCCAACACACCGCCGTCAGCAAACAAACCCATGCCCAGCACATTAGTCTGCATTACCCAGTCATAGGCATCCACAAACGCACTGTGGAACCATTTTTCTAGCTCCTGGGGCGAGATTCCCGCAATTAGACCAAAATTGCTCAAAATCATCAACCGCTGGATATGGTGCGCGTAACCGCTGCCTTCGACTTGAGTTAAAACTTGGCGCAAACAGTTCATATCTGTTTTGCTGGCGTCCCAAAAAAATTCCGGCAGCGGCTGAGTGTGGTTGAACCAATTCTTTTCAAAATAATCAGCATCCACGTAAAAATATACACCGCGAATGTATTCTCGCCAGCCCAGAATTTGGCGGATCAAACCTTCGACGCCGTTTAAACTTAAGTTTTTTTCGAGGTAGGCTGTTTCGGCCGCTTGAATAACTTCTAAAGGATGCAGCAAGCCAATATTGAGATAGGGAGAAATTAGGGAATGCCACATTGTGTCCTCCCCCGTTACCATCGCGTCTTGATAAGGGCCAAAAGCGGGGAGACACTGTTCGATGAAATTCTCCAATACTTGCAGTGCTTGCTCTCGTGTAACCGCCCAGCGAAAAGGTTCAATCTTGCCGTAAGTTGGGAAAGATAGAGATTTAACTTGTGCGATAACTTCTTGAGTTATGGCGTCTGGTTCAAACCAGAGAGGTTTCGGGGTATCCAGTTTTCCTTTGGGTGGCTGACGATTTTCTTTGTCAAAATTCCACTTCCCTCCCACAGGTTTATTGCTGCTATCCATTAAAACTTGAAAACGCTGGCGGCTGGCTCGATAGAAGTCTTCCATTAACAAACGTTTGCGGCTTGAAGCCCAATCTTTGAATTCAGTTTCTGTCCAGAGGAATTGATTGTTGGGAATTAGGGTTATTTGACAGGGGAGTTGCAAGTTTTGAACGAGCTGTAAAAAAGGTCGATCGTTCGGAGCCATCACCCGCACTTCGGTGATGTTGTGAGCTTGTATCCAAGCTTTGAGAGGTGCTTCAAAGTCCTCCGATTTTGTGTAAGTAACTTGCCATCCACTGCCGCGCAATTCTTCAGCAAAGTGCCGCATTGCCGACCAAATTAATACTAATTTTTGTTGGTGGTAGCGCCGCTGTTGAACGTGCTGCCAAGATTCAATTAAAATTATCGGTAGGGAGGATGTATCATCTGTGCGGTTGAGAGCAGCTTGCTTCTCCCACAGTTGATCGCCTAATATCCAAACGCCAACAGTCATTTTACTTGTTTTTTAGTGAAACTTATTTTTTACTTTTTATGATGCCTGGTGGTCTAGTCAAGAAACTTAATTTATTGACAACTCCCCCGTCATAAGTTTTCAGGATAACCTGAAAACTTACTAGAGCATAACATTGATTTCCAAAGATAGGGACACCGACCAGCAAATTTAAATTTTATGTCGGTGTATCCTTCATGTGTTAATAATTTGGTCAGCGTATCTACTGAGAAAAATTTAATGTGACCGTTATCCCAAAGAACTGTAAAATGTCGATCTAGTTGGCCAGAAACCGCTAAAGCCAGATTTTTTAAATATCCGTGATATGGTGTGGAAATAATTAATCTGCCTCCCGGATTGAGGCATCTTCTTGCAGTTTTTGCTAGTTCTTTAGGATAAAGCAAGTGTTCGATTACTTCAATAGCTAATACAACATCAAATGAGTTCAAAATATCGGTATCTGGAAGGTCGTAAATATCTGCTTCGATAAACTGACAATCGGGGAAACTTTGACGGGAGATGGCAATTCCGGCCGCTGAAGTGTCAACGCCGACAACTTCGCAGCCGTGCTCTGCGATAACGTGACTGAGGCTGCCATTGCCGCAGCCGAGATCCAAAACTCGGAGTTTTGTCTTGCTGGTATGCTGAAGTGTCGCCAGCATTTCTAAAAGGGGAGATATCAAATATGCGTGATGATATCTCGGACGGTTGTTTGTGTAATAATACGTATAATTGGTAAAGTTTTTTTTCATCGATTAAGCTATGGAGATTATTGCCGAGACCGCGAATTTACCGAGCGTGGGTACACTGTTTGGGCCAAGGTTCCCCACATTACGGTTGTCAGAGTCGATCGGCAGCTCGATCGTCTCATTCTTTTTGTTTGACAGGTGAATTATTTTCACTGAATCAAACTGAATCAATCAGATGGCAAAAGAAATATTTGACAGGGTGCAAAATCTCGCATCGCCCATCTCTGGCCCATCTCTCGAAGGCCTTGGGAAAGAAAAAGTCCGATCGAGCAGAATTTTCTCTGTCCACTAGCCGGAGAAAGAACTTTTTGCCCCTTAATTTGCGGCCCAGAGTGCATCTATGCGATTCTAGCTTCAAGCAACGGCGGTATGTCCACCCGACGCTTTTTGCAGCCTGAAAAATTGGCACCAGGGCGATCGGGTGCCAGTCGTTCCGAGAATTGAGCAGGGAAGTGTGACCGAAATCACAGGCATTTGCCCAACAAATTGCTGAGCATCTTTGGGCCCACACACTTAGAATCGAGATTATTACAGTGGCTTCTATAATTGTGTTTAAATGTTGTTCGGAAGCTGTGTTGTCCAGTCAGCAGAGCCCCCTAGACAGATTCATGCTTTCGGTCTGGTTTATTTCACTTTAATGGTCGCTGTTGGGTGTTGCACCTTAATTTAGATATTTCCTATGGTTAAGTTAGGTCAATCCTCCTTTCGCCGTATTTTACTGTCGCGGATTTTGTTGCTCAGCGTACCTGTTCTACTGGTGGGGGAGTATGTTACCTATCGCAAGGCACGCTCGACGCTTCTGGAAACTGCTCGTCAAAACTTGACAGAAAGTGCAGTCAGAAAAGCAGACACTATTGAACAGTGGGCGAAATCGCTGAAGTCGAATCTGATCGGCGCTTCGGAAAGCTCGATGTTGCAGTCGGTAGATCCGAAGGATTATCAAAAGTTTATCGCCCAATTAGGGCAGCGGTTGCCGACGCAGGTTGATTGCTTGCAATTGACTAATTTAAAGACAAATCAAGTGATAGCAAGCACTTGCGGGCAGCAGCCGATTCAGTCGTTGCCGGCAAAATTTTGGCCGCCCGTACAGCAGCAGCAAACGCTGCTGGACGACAAGAGCGTTTACATCAGTCTGTCTTTACCTCCGCAGCGACAGGGGACAGCAAACGATCGGAAGGCGGCTTTGGGGGCTGAGGATTTTCCCGATGCGGGTAAAGAAGGCTCCGATAGCCAAGCGAGTTTGGTGTTGAGCGCTCCTGTTTACATTCGTCGGGGCAATACCCTGCAGTTGAGTTATGCTTTGAGTTTGCAGTCGGCATTGCCTGTGCAAACCAGCGCTCCCAAGGGCTCTTTAGCTGGCTATACGGTGGCGATCGACCAAGATGGGACGATTTTGGCGCACCCGAATATCAATCGCGTGGGCCGCAATATTGACCAAGAGGCAGATGCCGCTCGACTAAAAAGTATTGTCAGAAGGGCGATGGCCGGCGGAACAGCTTTTCTCCACCTATTTTCCTTTGAAAGAAATGGTGTAGAGTTGCTAGCAGGATACGCCGCTATTCCGAGTCCTTCAACTACACAGGAGAACAGCAAGTGGATTATTTTAGCTGTCTCTCGTTTAGATTACGCTCTGTCGGGTTTGGAAGAAATTCAGCAAGTTTTATTTAATTTAATTGTAGGTTTGGTTGCTGCTAGTATCATCGCCACTTTATATCTGTCTCGCGACTTGGCGCGTCCTGTGGAAAAACTGAGAGACTACGCGATGAAAGTAGATACCGAAGCGTCGCAGACAGTGCCCCAAGATTTCCAAATTAGGGAATTCAATCAACTATCAGAAGCACTCAACAGCATGGTGCAGCGCCTCAGATCCTGGGCCAGAGAACTGGAAGTCGCAACCAAAGAAGCGCAAGTTGCAAATCAATTAAAAAATGAATTTTTGGGAAACATTTCTCACGAATTGAGAACGCCGCTCAACGGGATTATTGGTTTTATTCAAATTGTGCGGGACGGCTACTGCGATGACCGAGATGAAGAAATGGAATTTCTACAGCGGGCCCACGACTCGTCTATGCAATTGCTCAATATTATTAATGATATTTTGGACATTGCTAAAATAGAATCCGGCACGTTCTCCATGATGTTAGAAGTAGTTGATATTACTCAGGTACTTGAAGACGCGATTGATTTGCAAGCGAGTCCAATCGAGGAAAAAGGCTTGAAGTTAAGTTTGCCCGCTCCTCACGATCCGATTATTGTTCATGCCGATCCAGAGAAGCTAAAACAGGTGTTTTTAAATGTTTTGAGCAATGCCGTTAAGTTTACAGAGTCTGGCAGTATTAGTATATCTGTGCGGCTAGAGTCGAGAACTAATTCTGGTAGTTTTAACGGCAGTGCTGAAAGTACAACGGGCCCCAGCGGTCAAAGCGATTGGGTGGTGGTGACAATTAAAGATACGGGAATTGGTATCGATCCCGAGCACCAGCAGAAATTGTTTCAACCTTTTGTGATGGCTGATGGTTCTACAACTCGCAAGTTTGGCGGTAACGGTTTGGGCTTGGCTATCTCGCGAAGGATAATGGAATCTATGAGCGGAAGCATTACCCTGCACAGCGCGGGCGTGAATCAAGGTACTACGGTGATGATTTCTTTGCCTGTCAATCAGCAGTCAAGTTTTTATTTTCACAGCCCCGACTTAGTAACGGAAAAGGGAAGTTTTAAAAATTGAGGAGTGATGTTCCCAATCTAAAATCTAAAATCTAAAATCTAAAATGGTATTAGGGGCTGTCCGCCGAGTTCGAGGGATTTGCTCAAAGTGCTGAGAATGCGGATTAATTCGACGGAGGCGGCGCCCGAAGAGGTAAGACAGGGGGTATTTGTTTGCACGCAATTGAGGAAGCGATCGCACACTCGCCTCAGCGGTTCTACTTTTTCTAAACTCAACACTTCGCGGTGTTTGAGGCTTGTTGGCTGCGACGCGCTCCTCTTCGTTGGCGTAGCCCCCGTAGGGGCGGGCTTCGCTAACGCACTTTCAATAGAGTGATTCTCTTCGCCCCCGCAATCAGAACGGCCGCGCTGCACAATCAGGGGAGTTTCTGGCGACATTTCGTCAAAAATCAAGGTTCCCAAACTGCCAACAACTGTTAAGCGCCGCTGTTTGTCGGGATTTAGCCAGCACAGATGAATAAATGCTTGAAATCCGTCGGGATAGGTGAGCGTTACCCAAACTAAATCTGCTAGTTTTTCTGCAGGATTAGCAGTCATCCGTGAAGGAGCAAATTGATTTTCAATTTCTGCTGCGTCTTGATTTATTCCTTCTTCCTTGTTCCTTGTTCCTTCTTTCTTCTTCCTTCTATCCTTTACATCCGTTACATCCGTTACATCCGTTACAGAATCCGTTGCCGAACTTCCTGATTCCTTCGGAAAAACAGTGCCGATCGCCCTTACTTCAATTGGCGTTTGTTCCAACCAAGTATTGAAAATAGCGATATCGTGAACGGCCAAGTCCCAAAGGGCATCAACGTCATGGCGAACCGGTTCAAAATGGGTGCGCTGGGCGTAACCGTAGCGCAATTTTCCGAGTTGATGCTGTTGAATAATTCTTTGGCCTCGATCGACTGCTGGATGAAACAGATAAGTGTGGTCAACAAAGAGTTGCCGCTGCTGTTTTTCGGCTAATTGACAGAGTTCTATTGCTTCAGTGAGGTTGAGGGCGAGGGGTTTTTCTGCTAAGACGTGGTAGCCTTGTTTCAGCGCTGCTGCTGCGAGGGTGTAGTGTGTGGAAGCTGGAGTGGAGATCGCCACAGCTTGCAGTCCCGGCAAGGCTTGCACTTGAGACCAATCGGTAGCTAGAATCACCGAGGCATCCAGATTAAACTGTTTTTGAACGGCCGCCAATGAATCTCGATTCGGGTCTACCACCGCTAAAACTTGGCTGTTGGGATGTTCGAGAAAGTTGCGAATTAGGTTAACTCCCCAGCGGCCTGCACCCAATACAGCTATTCCGATTTTCATTAATTATAATTTCAAAAATCGCACAGCAATTCTAGCATATTTTGTTATTATTATCTATGTTTTCACTCAAAAAAATCACTGTTGACTTTTGACTGTTTTCAGTAGTTATTGGTTATTGGTTATTGGTTATTGTTATCAGCTAAGGAATGAGAATTAAATAACTTCCACTCTTGAAAGTGGGATGGGCGTCCCGCCCTTCCAAAAAGGACGGGCGGGACGCCCATCCCACAATAACAATTAAAATTGTAAGTTATTTAATTCGCGCTCCTAACAAATAACAAATAACTGATAACACCACTCAACAGTCAACAGCCAACCGTCAACAGTCAACAGTCAACTGACTACTCACTACCAACTAATTTATTGAAAGCTACCTGAGCCGCTGCTTGTTCGGCCGCTTTGATCGATCGACCTTTTCCCTCTGCTACCAACTTTCCCTGAATGATAACTTCTGCGGTAAAACGATCCTCTCCGCCCTGCACTGTCCCGGTTTCTTGCACGCTATATTTAGGCAAAGTTTTGTATTTGCCTTGAGTCAACTCTTGGAGAGCAGCTTTGTAGTTTTGGCGAGCCGGATCGCTGCGGATTTCTGTTGCTAAGCGTTGAAAGTGAGAATCTAGCCAAGGGCGAATTAATTCTAAGCTCTGGGTACTCAAATAAAGCGCAGCCAGTACCGCTTCCAAAGCATCTGCCAGCCGGGGTTCAGCGCCTGTTTTGTCCGCGGCTGCGCTGCTGGAAACAATTAAATAGCGATCGAACCCGTAACTTTCAGCGATTTTAGCAAGAATGCGATCGCTCACCAAGATCGATCGAATAGCAGCAAATTCCCCCACTGTACAGTCAGGATAAATCTCAAACAACAATTCCGACGCAGCCAGCCGCACAACTGCATCGCCGACAAACTCTAGTTGCTCGTAATTTGCCTTAGCTGACGCGCTCGCATGAGTCAAAGCTAAATCGACGAGATGCCATTTGATCGAAGCATTCTTCGTCAGTCCCAATTTTTGAATTAATGTTTCAAGTTGCTTTTGGCGACCCGGATAAATCATACCATTTTAGATTTTAGATTTTAGATTTTAGATTTTATAATTGCGAATGACGGATGACTATCCGGGCTTGGAGCTTTTCTAAAATTGCATGATTTTTTGAAAATGGGATCAGATTCATATCACTAAAAAGCTTTTCATTAACAAACTCAATAGTCCTCGTGGTGCTGAGCGTCCACTCTGTCAAGGTGGCGAAAAGTGCCTCAACCTCTGGAAATCTATGCTTCTGGCGATCGATAAATCTTCTTTATTTAATTGATTATTAGCAATAAATAACATATCAAGAATACAGCTCAATGGTTACGATGACGCAAACACATTAACTAAATCTTGACAAGTCTGCCCCTAAGCACCTTACCCAAATTTGGGTGGGGAAAAAGTCGGACATAAGCCGGGTTCTGTTCTCTCAACTGCAAGCAGTTTTCGAGGGCAGTTATCTATCTGGGACGCCTGTTACCAGACGCCTCAAGCGGTACCAAAAAACGGAACTGGTAAAAAACCAACCATAGTTCCTCCGACCTTGCTCCCAACTGGGGTTTACCGAGCCAGCACCTCTCGATGCTGCTGGTGCGCTCTTACCGCACCTTTGCACCCTTACCAAATTAGTTGTTGCTTCCCAGTCAAAAATCCTCAGTTACTTACTAATGACCAATGACTGCTGACTAATGACTAATTGGCGGTATCTTTCTGTGGCACTATCCTCACGATCGCTCGCACTGGGCGTTACCCAGCAAGTTTGGTTTTTCGGGAGCCCGGACTTTCCTCAGACAAGCTTTCGCTAATCCGCAACCGCCTGCGCCTACTTTTCCCCCAGATTTATTGTACGCGATCGTTCGTCAATCAATTTTAGATTTTAGATTTTAGATTTTAGATTTAGGAATGAGAATTAAATAACTTCCACAAGTTTGTGGGATGGGCGTCCCGCCCGTCGTTTAAGGACGGGCGGGACGCCCCTCCCACAATAACAATTAAAATGATAAGTTATTTAATTCGCGATCCTTACTTGCAGCATTGAATCTGTAAGCTTAAGGATTTTTGATTGATGATACCAGGATTTATGACACGGCTTCAACTAGGGGCAGGAAACCTTTATCCCTAACAGTGTTTTGAATTATTCACTCCCCTATGCCCTATCTCAAATCTCAAATCTTCAATTCGGTTACTTTAATGAGTCATCTTTGATAGTAGAAAAATTATCAAACCAGCCGCGCCGCCAGAAGAAGTAAACTAAACCAGAGGCGATCGCTACCATGAGCGCCCAACAAAGCGGATAGCCAAAATACCAATTCAGTTCCGGCATATTCCAAGGCGATTTCTCTGTATTGAAATTCATCCCGTATACTCCCGCCACAAAAGTTAGAGGAATAAAGATACTAGAAATCACTGTCAGCAGTTTCATAATTTCATTCATTTTATTGCCAACCGAGGACAGATAAACATCCATCAAACCCGAAGACAACTCACGATAGGTTTCCACCATATCCATCACCTGCACCGTGTGATCGTAACAGTCCCGCAGGTAAATTCGCACCTCTGGACTAATCAAATCACTGCTATCTCGAATCAAAACATTAATTGCATCCCGCTGCGGCCAAATGGCGCGGCGCAGCGTCAGCAATTCTCGCCGGATTTTATAGATTTTTTCCAGGGTTTTGCGGGTGGGGTTCACCACCACTTCATCCTCTAATTCTTCAATGCGCTCTCCGTAAACTTCTAATACAGGGAAGAATCCATCTATAATCGAATCTAACAGAGTATAAGCCAGATAATCTGCTCCGTGTTTGCGAATTATTCCTTGTCCTTTACGAATGCGATCGCGCACGGGATTAAAACAATCGTAGTCGGGTTCTTCCTGAACAGTTAGCAGGTAATGCTTGCCCAAAATAAAACTTACTTGTTCTTTATGAAAAGTATCTGATTCAGGATGCAGCATCACCATCCAAGCAATGATTAAAAGATGTTCTTCATAATCTACAACTTTCGGTCGCTGGGGAACATTAACTACATCTTCCTGAGCCATTACGTGCAAATTAAATACTTCGGCCATTTGCCGCCAAGTTTCTTTGTTTCCTAATCCCAACATATCAACCCAAGAAACAGATGCTGTATCTAAATACGCAGCACCTTCTTGAGGATTTGCCAAGTGAGCGCGAGTAGCTGCTGTTTCGCAATAGTCAATTAATACAATTTCGGGAGGCGGCGCATCGGGTTCTAAGTCGAGAGTTCCCGGCGGAGCCCCCTGATCGTCATAAAAATAGTCAACGTAGGAATCATCATCGTCATCATCTTTAATTGGTTTGGCAACTGCATTAGAAGTATGTATGTTTTTGTATACCATGCTAATATTCCTGACTTTTAGAATCTTTAATTAGATTATCATTTTTATCGTGCAACTACCAATTACCAATCACTCATTACCTCTGCCGAATTGGAATCTCGATCGCAAATTCAGTTCCCTCTCCAGGCGCGGAAATGCACTGCAGCGTCCCTCCGTGTCTTTCCACAACAATCTGATAGGAGATAGACAGTCCCAAACCTGTACCTTTGCCTACTGGTTTAGTAGTAAAAAACGGGTCAAATACCCGACATTTAACAGACTCTGCCATGCCATACCCGTTATCGGAAATTGCGATCGCCACCCGATTGTTCTCCAGCAACTCCGTGCGAATCCGAATCCACGGCGATGCCCCGCAACTTAAAGGTAGACTAGCAAAATCTTGCCGTTCCTCTTCCGAATAACTAGACAATTCCGACTTCCGCTGCCTGACATCTGCTAAAGCATCAACAGCATTATTTAAAATATTCATAAACACTTGATTTAACTGTCCCACGTAGCACTGTATCTGCGGTAAGTTTCCATATTCTTTAACTATTTGAATAGGACGATTTCTGCCATTTTCTTTAATTTTGTGTTGCAAAATCAACAGAGCACTGTCTATTCCTTCGTGAATATTAACACGCTTAAGATCGGATTCTTCCAGGCGCGAAAAATTACGCAAAGACAGAACTATTTGGCGAATTCTGTCTGCTCCGGTTTGAATTGAACTCAGCAGGTGCGGGAAATCCTCTTTCATGAATTCCAGTTCTATTTCTTCTGCCCAATCTTGGATAACCGCCACAGGTTCCGGGTAGTGTGCTTGGTACAAACTGCACAGTTC
This sequence comes from Microcoleus sp. M2_D5, assembly GCF_036701935.1. Taxonomy (NCBI): domain Bacteria; kingdom Bacillati; phylum Cyanobacteriota; class Cyanophyceae; order Oscillatoriales; family Microcoleaceae; genus Microcoleus; species Microcoleus sp. M2_D5. The sequence goes on from NZ_JAUBRP010000020.1 coordinate 61,048, forward strand.
CAGCAAGTTTTTGGCATACTCGCTAGCGTAAGTGATATTACCGTAAATAAAACTGACAGGATTATTGATTTCGTGAGCAATTCCCGCCACTAGCTGTCCCAAACCCGACATTTTTTCCGCTTGAATTAGTTGAGCTTGAGTCCTGCCTAATTGTTTCAATGTTTGCTCTAGCTGGCTATTTTTATGTTTTAATTGAGCTTCGGCTTGTTTGCGCTTGGTAATATTGCGGGCTAGAATAATAATCTGATCTGAATTAAACGGCAACAGTCGGGCTTCATAAGTTGTTTCTCCTTCCGACATGGAAAGCGAATATTCTATATCGATTGAGTTTCTTGTTTCGGAAATTTCAAAGATTGCTTTGGCAAATTGGCAGGCGACATTGGGTGGCAATACGTCTGTCATTCGTTGACCCATAAAATGTTCGGGAGGTACGTATAAACTCGAAGAAGTTCCTGACAAATAATCCACGATTATACCGTCAGCATCGAGTCGAAAATACAAATCAGGCAAAGCGCGAAAAACTGCTTCTAATTCTAAACTTTTTTGGCGCAATGCTTCCTCGGCGCAGTACCGATCGCTAATATCAAAAATCACCCCGTCCAAATAGCAAACGTTTCCCTCTGCGTCGAACACAGGAGAACCTTTATCCCAAACCCATTTAACCGTGCCGTCTGCTGCTAGCAAGCGGTATTCCAAGTTATAAGACTCTTTGTTTTCTATGCCTTGCCGAATAGTTTCTTCTACTTTTGCCAAATCTTCCGGGTAAATAATGCTGGCAAAAGTCCGACCTCTCCTGTCCAAAACCCAAATAAAATCTGCCGCATGGTAGCCAGTTAATAAGTAAACGGCATCGCTAATAAAATTAGTCGAAAAATCGCACTTCCAGCGATAAACCACTCCGGGAATATTAGCTACCAAAGACCTAAATCTTGATTCACTTCTACGCAAAGCTGCTTCCGATTCATGTCGTTCGGTAATATCGTGAGCGAAAGCTAGCACTGCAAATACATTGCCTTCAGCGTCGCGCAGGGGAAGTTTTTGGGTGTCCAAAATATGTACTGAACCGTCTGCAACAGTAGCCACATCGCAGGGATTGTGGATAATTTCGCCTGCCAGTACAGCAGAGTCGTCTGTGCGGAAGCCTCGGATATTTTTGGCAGAATTTCCAAACACTAGCTCTACTGAAAACCCTAAGTCTAAATCAGATTTGCTAAGGATTTCTTCGACTGTTTTTCCAATCGAGCGAGCGAAACTATTGTTGACCAAAATATAGCAAAAATTTTTATCTTTGGCAAAAATCCAGTCGCTGGTTTTGTCTATAACTGTACGCAGGAATTGTTCGGAACGTTCGGTTTTTTCCAAAGCTACCTGCAGTTCTAGTTCCAGGCACTTGCGAGCAGTAATGTTTTCAAAAGCAACACCGACGCAGTTGTTGGGTAATGGAAAAGCTTTAATAGAAAAAGCGCGAGTTATTCGGCCGCCTTCATCGCAGTCAATATCTTCAACTTCTACGGCTTTCTGGGTGCGAATTACCGAAGCAAATGCTTGGGGAATGTTTTTCGATCGCAGGTGGGGAAAAATCTCGTCGATTGTCATTCCCAAAACATCAGCCATTTCTAATCCGGTAAATAGGGTAGCTGCAGGATTGGAGGCGATCGCCCTGAGAGTGCTATCATCGTCTATATTTTCTAAATGGTAGACGTACAAACCAATTTGCATATTCTCGACAATTTGGTCGTAGAGGCGCACGCTTTCGTCTACCTGCCTGCGTTCGGTAATATCTTCAGTAATCCCCAGAACGTACTGAGGACGGCCTGCAGCGTCGAGAATTGGCACTTTGCGGGTGTGCAGTATTCTCATACCTTTGTGGCGAGTTTGGATCGGCTCTTCGGCTATGTCTTTAACATTAGATTGGTTGCGATCGCCTGTCAATATTTCCCTGTCTTGAGCAGTAAAAACATCAGCTTGTTCTTTGGGGTAAATATCGTAGTCATTTTTGCCGATCGCCTCATCAGAAGTAACACCTGCGATCGTTTCTCCCGCTTTATTCCACAGCACAAATTTCAGCGAAGAAGCATCTTTAGCAAAAACTCCCACCGGCAGATTTTCTACTACGGAATTGAGGAACCCTCTCGCTGATTGTAATTCAGCTTCGGCACGCTTGCGTTCGATGCCTAAAGCGATGACATCAGCAACCGATGCTAAAGTTTCCTGAAAAGGTGCACTCAGCGGCTGGCAACTGATAATTACCATGACTCCCACCAGCCGTTCTTCGACTATCAAAGGGTAGCCTGCAAAGGTGAGAATTTGCTTAGGTATTGGGCAATTTCTCGGCTTTTGACTGGTGTTGATAATTGCTAATTCGGAACTGTGTACATCTTTTGCTTTGGCGGATTCTTCCTCTGGAAACCCAAAATTATTCAGTTCAAATCCGCAGTCAAATTCCGGTTTTTGCTGTTTGGCGATCGAGTTAACCTTACTTTCAATAAAGCTAGCGCGATCGTCTGTGCGGCTGTAGATTCCCGATGCTGCTTGCAATTGGCAAACATTATGTTGAGTGTTGAAAGTCCAAATTTCTGCCGAAGCGACATCGAGATTTCGCACCAGTGCCTCGCAGCAGGGAAGCAGGATATCTTGAGGGTGTCTGGTGAGGGCAATACCCACATCCGCTACCATTGCTGTGAGGCGAGAAGCTTGGGCTTTTTCTGCTTCCAACCGTTTGCGATCGGTGATATCTTCCACCAAAGAAAGCACGGTAAAAGTATCGCCGCTGCGAATAATCGAGTTGAACCAGCGACACCAAATTACCTGTCCGCTTTTAGTATAGTTGCGGTTAATTGAAGTATTGCCGTTGCCAGTGGCCAGTTCAAGCTCGATCGCGCTTACAGCCTCTCTATCTTCTTCGCAAACCAAATCTAAATCGCCGAACTGCTTGCCCATCATATCATCGGATGTCCAGCCAAAGATTTCTTCGGCGCGTTTAGACCATTGAACTATCCGAAAATCTTCATCCCAGCCCACCATTGCCAGCGGACTGTTAGCTGCATTCAACCACAGTAAATGGTTCGATCGGCGCAACTGTTGAGTTTTCTGCTGCTGCCAGCGGTAATGCCTGGTGATATCTCTACCGACGCCCAAAACCCGCATCTGCTTGCTAGAGGCATCCACCGCTGGCGTGTAAGCAGTTTCGTAAATTTTAATCCCGCCGTCTGCCGTCGTCACCTCATGAATTGCCAGCCGTTTTTCCCCGGTAATAAATACTTGTTGCAGGCAAGAATCAATCTGCGAGATTATATTTTTGACAGCAGCATTATTGGGATATAATTTTAATAATTCCTGATTAGTTTTGTTGACTATTTCAGCAGGCTCCAATCCCATCCAAGCAGCAGCGACAGGATTGATCGATAGGTACTTTTGCTGTCGATCGCACTCTAGGAAAGCATCAACAGAGTTAGAGAAAAAAGACTGAAACGAGTTGATAACTTCCTGCATGGGTATTTTTTCATGACAAAAGCTTAGTATTATGAAAACCTCGTGTCTAAAGACCGATCGAGGAAGCACGCATCCAGCAGTTTTCACCGCCTTGAATATTGATTATTGCTACAGGGGTCTACTTGGTCGCTTGGTACTTTTGTGATCTACTTTCAACGGAACAATTACCGTTTCAAATATTTCACGCACGATCGCATAGCAGCTTGAGCTACACCCATATTTTTGATAACCTAATCAGTTAAGACGATAGCTGGTCAACTATGTCTTTTGATTAGGGCATAAAGCCCCATCTCTTCCGAGCGGGGTGCTGACTTGCTTAAGCTCTAAAATTTTCCTAAAGTTAGTTTAACTGATATCTTGCACCATTGTCAGCAACAGGCTTTTCGGCCTGTTCCACAAAATATAAATTTTATTGTGGAACAGGCCGGAAAGCCTGTTCATAAAAGGCTAATTGAGAATGGTGCAACATATAAGTTTAACCCACTCAAATCTTTTTGGGCACTTTACTGCTGCGTTTCCCGGTGCAATTTTCGGCGCTGTTCCCTATAATACAAAAATTTTAAACAAATAGTATTTTTGAGAATATAGCTTAATAACAGCAGATGCTCTTTTTTTACACCAGACCCAGCGGAGACAAAAGCGAGATGGAGAGACGGGGAGACGGGGAGGTGGGCAGATGTTAATCCACAACCTGCGAGAAAAATGCTTAAGAAATGCCCGACAGCTTCCCGATTCCCAATTCCCATTTGGGTAATCAGAAAGCGGTTTGGCAGTACGCCCAGCAAAGAACGCAAGCCGTGCAAAGCCATGTAACATAAAGATTGCGATATTTTTCTATGTAATATGGAACTATTAGATACCTTGATTGTGGGTGCAGGTATTAGCGGTTTGAGTTTGGCGCACGCACTTCACAAGGAAGCAAGGAGTGCATCGCCGCTGAAGATTTTAGTCGCTGAGAGTCAGGGACGTGTGGGCGGGAACATCACCACTGTGACAGCGGGGGGGTTTCTCTGGGAGGAGGGCCCGAACAGTTTTTCGCCGACGCCGGAATTGATGAAGTTGGCTGTGGATGTGGGATTGAAGCAGGAGTTGATTTTTGCCGATCGCAAATTGCCTCGTTTTGTGTATTGGCAAAATAAGCTGCAACCGGTGCCGATGACTCCACCGGCGATGATTCAGTCTCAGTTGCTGAGTTTGCCGGGGAAAATGCGGGCGCTGTTCGGGGCTTTGGGGTTTGTCGCGCCGGCAATGGGCGCTGGACTTTCGCAGCAGGGTAACGAGGAAACTGTTTCTCAATTTTTCCGCCGTCATCTGGGGACGGAAGTGATGCAGCGGTTGGTGGAACCTTTTGTTTCTGGGGTTTATGCGGGCGATCCGCAACAACTTAGCGCCGCGGCGGCTTTTGGCCGGGTAGCAAAGATGGCTGATGTGGGTGGCGGGCTGGTGGCGGGGGCGCTGCTTTCTGCTAAAAACAGACCGAAGAAAATCCCTGCAGACCCGAATGTTCCTAAGACTAGGCCGGGGGAGTTGGGTTCGTTTAAACAGGGGTTGAAGGCTTTGCCAGAGGCGATCGCTGCTGAATTGGGCGATCGAGTGAAACTCAACTGGCAATTGACTCGCCTCGATCGTACAGAACGCGAAACTTACATTGCTGTATTCTCGACGCCCGACGGACAGCAGGAAGTTGAGGCGCGCACCGTGGTTTTGACAACGCCGGCTTACGTTACAGCCGATTTGTTGGGGCCTCTGCAACCGCAAGTTAGCAGTGCTTTACAAGCTTTTACTTATCCTACGGTTGCCTGCGTTGTATTAGCATACCCGCAGTCTGATGTCAAGGGTAAATTAGTGGGTTTTGGAAATTTAATTCCGAGGGGGCAGGGAATTCGCACTCTGGGGACTATTTGGACATCGAGTTTATTTCCAGACCGCGCGCCTGCTGGGTGGCAAACTCTCAGCAGTTACATCGGCGGGGCTACTGATTCGGAAATTGGCAATCTCGACTCAGAACAAATTGTTGGGGAGGTACACCGAGATTTGTCTCGGATTTTGCTGAAACCAGATGTGCCACAGCCAAAAGTTTTAGCGGTGAAGCTGTGGAAGCGGGCGATTCCTCAGTACAATTTGGGGCATTTCGATCGCCTGCAACAAATCGATGAGGGCTTAAAATCTTTGCCGGGGGTGTATTTGTGCAGCAACTACGTTGGCGGCGTGGCTTTGGGAGATTGCGTGCGAAGGGGTTTTGAGCGTGCGCGAGAAGTGGGCGAGTATTTGCAGAACAAACAATCAGATACTCGATCGAGCTGAATTACGGTGTGGGGAGCGCGGGTTGACAAATATCGAGTATGTTAATCCGAGATATTTGTGAACCCGCACCTAGGGCCTTCTGCCTTCATATCCGCTGCCCAATGCCGAATGTTATTAGGTTGTGGGTTCAAATTTGTAACCCACGCCTCGGACGGTTTGAATCATCGAAATTTGATTGGCATCTGGTTCAATTTTGCGGCGAATTTGACCGATATGGACATCCACCACGCGATCGGCTCCTACATACTCGTAGTCCCACACTTCATGCAGCAATTCCGATCGCCTCCACACGCGACCGGGTTTGCTGGCCAAACAGTACAGCAGGTCGAATTCTAAAGCAGTCAAAGCAACTATCTGACTGCCGAGAATCACCTCGCGGCGAACCGGATCTATTAGTAGCTCTCCAAAAGTAAGACTTTGTTGTTCGGCGGGAGTCACAATGCGTTTGCGCTTCAAAATTGCTGCAACGCGAGCTCCAATCTCTACAAGACTAAAAGGTTTAGTAATGTAGTCGTCAGCACCTTCGGCAAACCCTTTCATTTTGTCAGCTTCATCGGTTCGGGCAGTCAGCATCAACACAAACACGCCCGTGCGTCTTTGCATTTCTTGACACAGTTTGTAACCAGTTGTATCAGGTAAATTTACATCTAGAACTACTAAGTCAGGATTGAGTTGCTCAAATAATTCCAGACCAGTCTGACCGTCCTCGCCAGACTCAACTTGATAACCTTGCTGGCTCAAAAAACGGTGAATTAAATTTCGGATTGCCGGGTCGTCATCAACCACAAGGATTTTTACAGGGGCCATGACCACAAGTTTGCTTGAAGAATTAGGCAAGAATATTCAGCCATAATAATAGAAAACTGGATACAAATCTCGAAAAAATTGAGCTTTTAATAGTTATAGCTCTATTTATAACCTACGCAAAATTTCAGGCAATAAATCTCCAGGAACTTTGGATAAGGCTAAATTTTGGCCGGGCAGCCCACATTCACTATAGAAAGCTCTAATCGTTTTGACAATATAGCTCAATGCTGTTTGCCGGGAATCAGCAGCTTGGGAGTTTGCCGCGGCTTGCAGGTTGAGTTTATCCCCATATATTAACCCTTTGTCATTGAGATATTGTCCCCATTCGGCGCACACTTGCAACTGGTGGTGCAGTGCTGCTTCTAGATGGCTTGTCTGTGCGACTTTATTAGCGGCAAAATCTGGGTCGGTGGCTAGTTGATAGTGGGCTAGTCCGAGATTGTTGCGGGCGGCTAAGGCGTCAAAAGTGAGTTGGGTTCGATCGAGCTTTCCGGCGATATCCAAGGCGGCTTCGTAGGCGGTAATCGCCTGCTGCAATGATTCCGTCCGCGCCTGTTTCTGCTGAAACTGGTTCGCCAAATGCCAATAAGCAGTACCGAGATTGTTGTAGGTGGCGGCTGCTGCTGCAGGTACTAATTCGCGGGTGCGGTATTTCAATGCTTCGCGGTAGGCGGAAATCGCCCTGACTAGCAGGGGTTCTGAGGGTTGGTGCTGGGCGAGGTTCCAGCAGGCGGTACCGAGGTTGTTTTGCACTCCGGCATAGTTGAGGGGTTCTCGTTCGGGACTGTAGCAGGAGAGGGCTTGGGTGTAAGCTGCGATCGCGCTTTTGAGATAGACGATCGGCTCACCATCTTGGGCTAAATTCCAGTATGCTGTCGCCAAATTATTCTGAGCAGCAGCGTACTGCTGGGGCTCCGCGGCGGGATCGAGATCCAGCAGCGCTTGTTGGTAAGCTGCAACTGCGTGCTGCAAGTTCTCTGTCTTGTCTCGATAGCGGGCTAAATCAGCCGAGGCGATGCCCAAATTTTTGTTTAATCTAACGCGGGTTTGGGGTACGGTTTCGGCATCTGTTCGGTTCAAACCTTCAAGGTAGAGGGCGATGCTGCGTTCAAGGGCCGATACCGGATCTGAGGCGTTATGCTGCGTGCGATCGCGCGACAGCATCCAGTAGAGAGTGCCGAGATCGTTGAGCAGATCGGAAATTGGCGGTAGGCTGGTGGACTCCTGGGCGTACTGAGTTAAATTTTCTGTCAATTGGGCAATCAGCCGCGCGCATTCTTCAGTTAGCGGTTGATTTTGCTGCGAGTTGCTGTCAACGTCGAGATAGGCAATCACTTGTTCGATCGCGCCAATGGCGATGGTCAGGTTTTGCTCTGAAATGTCTCCGCCCAGAATGCGATCGCGGTAGTAATTCCCCAAACTGTGATAAGCCAAAGCCAAAGCTTCGCAAGAACACTGATGTTCTTGCAGCAGTTCGATGTATTGCAGGGTTTGCAGGGGCAGAAAATTGTCCTCCGACGCGGCATCATTTTCTGATTCCAACTCCTCAGAAGCCGCTGCTAGCACCAAATCTGCCAGTTGGACGGATTTAGAATCTGGCCCTGGGGATGGGGGATGGGAAATTGAGGATTGTTCCTCATCTGCCAGTTGGACGGATTGAGAATCTGACGCTGGAGACGGGGGATAGGAAATTGGGAATTGTTCGTCGGGAATTGGGGATTGTCCAGACAAAGAAGATATTAAAAGTTTGTTGCCAAAGTCTCCGCTGTCCCGCAAATTTCGCAAGTCTGCCGAGTTCCCGAAGTCCTCAAAGTACCCGAAGTCTCCCTTAGCTGGAGTTGGTTCGCCTTCAAACTCAAATACTCCGGTTCGCCAGTGCCAAAATTCTGGGGCCGATTGCTCGATCGAACTCAGCCAGGGGCGCGACACCCACAGCAACAGAGTAGACTCGCACATTTGCAGGTTTGCTTCGATGTCTCTCAAATAGCTCAGGAAAGACCACTGCACGGCTGCTGACTGCCTGGTTAGGTGTTCGGCCCCGATAATTTGAAATCCCGGCAAAGGGCTGTAGCTGCCCCTATTTTGGGGCGGTGGGTGTTGGGTCAGCCACGCGGCGATCGAACCCCAAGGATTTGGATCGCTCAAGTCGAGTTCCAAACTGACAAATCGGGGGTAGTCGATCATCGGGGAGCGAGGATCTGAGCCTGCGCTCTCTGCGGCTAATTCTGTCTGCAAGCGGGCTGCCAGACAGTCTCGCAAGCACAAGTCGTCGCAGGCGGCAATAAAAATTTGACGGCGTAAATTGAGGTCGATCGCCTGTTTCAAGCGTTGGTAGATCAGCTTGTTCGAGCTAGAAACTTTTTGGGAAGGAATAGACATCAGGATCGGTCGATTTTAGATTTTAGATTTTAGGTTTTAGATTTTGGATTGTAGATTTTAGAGTTGAGAGTTGAGAGTTGAAATCTCGATCGTTCATAACTCACAACTCAGCCCCGAAGGCAGTCAATCGATTGCGCGATTTGAGATTTGAGATTTTAGATTGAAGCCTTGACCCCACGGATAAATACGTTCGGCAAGTTTCATCGGATACAGGTTTTTTATTTATGGACGGATCGATCGCGTGGCGGGTATCCTGGATGCGGGAATTGTCAATCGCACCGGTGATGACTAAAGGATTGTAGATTTTCAATTGGCAATTTTATGTGGGTGACGAACCCGTGTTAGTATTTGCAACCCAAGTCCCTGAACCCGACAGCCAAGAGGAAAACAACAAATTTATGCTGGTCTTATTTAGCTTTCCAGCTCGCTTAGCACGCTTCAGGATGGTCGCAACTACCTGCTTTGTATTGAAACACAAAAACCATGTTTCCATTGGTGGGAAAACATGGTTTGTTGAAGGATTATTTAAAATTGCGATTTGAAGCAGCTTTGAGTGTAAGCCCAGTTTTTAGACGGAAGCAGCCACAAACACCAAACCGACCACTAACATGGCTGCTGCAATACCCATGATGATATAGTTCCGTTGCTGTTGCTTGTTGGGAGGTACGGCTTCATACACCTTCGGCTCTTTAGCAAAGTTGTTCAGGCGTCCATCGTCATCTTTGATGTAAGGCATCAGTCACAATCCTTAATATTTTTGATGTTTACAACTCTACCAAAAAAGCGCCCAGGAAAATTCGGCCATTTATTTGGAGGTGACAGTGCCTGTTTGGGGAGAAGAGGCGATCGCGTAATCTTTGATCGGCATTCTGCCTGCTAAGTACGCCATCCGCCCCGCTTCTGCAGCCATTCCCATTGCTTTTGCCATTGCCGGGGAATTTTGGGCATTGGCGATCGCGGAATTAATCAACAGTGCATCGGCTCCCATTTCCATTGCTCGGGCTGCTTCGCTGGGAGTTCCGATCCCCGCATCGACTACCACAGGAACCTTTACCGTGTCAATAATTATTTGAATGTTGGCGGCATTGTTGATCCCTTGCCCTGAACCGATGGGCGAACCTAAAGGCATGACTGTCGCACAACCGACTTCTTCGAGGCGTTTGGCCAGCAAGGGATCGGCATTGATGTAAGGCAAAACGGCAAAACCTTCTTTGACTAATTGTTCTGCAGCTTCCAAAGTGCCGATCGGATCTGGCAGCAAATATTTAGCATCGGGAATCACTTCTAACTTGACAAAATTATTGTCTTCTTGCCCTAAAAGTTTCGCCATTTCCCGGCCCAAACGAGCTACTCTAATTGCCTCATCCGCAGTTTGACAACCGGCAGTATTTGGCAGCATCCAGATTTTAGTCCAATCGAGAGCCTCTGCCAATCCTTCATGCCCCGGAGCATTTGTTTGCACTCGCCGCACAGCTACAGTCACAATTTCGCACCTGCTAGCGTTGACACTTTGCTGCATTTCTGGAATGCTGCGATATTTTCCCGTCCCCGTCATCAAGCGAGAATGAAAAGTTTTGCCAGCAATTACCAGAGGTTTATCTAAAGGTGGCGTTGCTGTGTCTACTGGATAGCCAAAAATGCTGTACTCAAGTGCCTCTTCCCACTGTTTTCTACCACCCATCATCTCTTCAAGCAGCCAACCTTCTTCTATGGTTAGATCGTCGCGGGTAACAGCATATAAAATTTGCCCTACAGTAATTAGTTTAGCATCTCGCGGCATATTGTTCTGCAATCCGCGCCCTACAATTTCTTTAAAATCGCTGAAATGATCTTCCATTTTTCCACTCTTCCCTGGTGATTATTTGAATTTCTTCGCTATTAACAACAAAAAATATTTTTTGAATTTGCTTTTCGGTATCCCAAAACAGAGCTTGTTTGATGCCAGCGTTGATTTTCCAGACCTCGTAATTTTCTCTATTGATGTGAAAAATAACGGCTGATGCACCTTGATTTTTCGCTCTACTGATGCCTTCTTGCACTCGGTCTCTGATGTTTTGAGTTTGTTCTGTCAACTCCTTAAATTCGCAAATCTCACCGTCAATCTCAGCGTCTGGCGTTCTCACACCCTCTGCTGCTTGCTCGCTCAACATTCTAACTCTCTTCCCTATTTTAGCCAAAACTTCAGCAAGAAAGATTTCCGAATTATTAAGATTGTGTTGTTGGTGAATTAGCACAAATCCACCAGCTACCTCATCAAAATAATATCGCCGATATTCAGGTTCTGCATTTTCGTAGATGGCTCTGCTTGTCTCGATATATTCTGAATTCACCGTTATTATACTGTCAATGGACTCCGAGCGGGTAGAGTTAAATCTATGAAATCAACTGTTGAGCAACTGGCTCAAATTGGAATATTTGCCAGCTTAAACCGAACTGAATTAGAGCGATTGCAAGAACATACAGCAATTCGGACTTACCGACAGGGAGAAGTTGTGATGTATGAGGGCGATCGCATCCCCGAAAAATTATACACCATGATCGATCGGTTCTCTGCGGGTTGCAAAAACAGCGGCGGGGGGCAAAGAAACAATTCTGGGCACTTTATTTCAGGGAGATATTTTTGCCGCACCTGCTTTGCTAGGCAACGGCATTGCGCCGGCAACGGTGACAGCAGAAACTGATGTGGAAGTTCTTACCACAGAACGGGAAGTTTTGCTAGCAGCAATTAGAGAAAATCCTGAGATTGCGTTGCGAATATTGGCGGTGTTTAATCAGCGGTTGCAGCAACTGCACTCCTACTGTGCACGCTTTGGTGTCGGAAAGGGCGATCGTGCGGCTGGCCCGATTTATTCATTACTTTGCCGCCCTTGCAAGGTAGGAAGATTGCGGATAATAGTGTATGTTTAGAAAAACCTTTTCCCTACTATCAAATCGCTCGCAGTATTGGCATTACCTACGAAGAATGCGTGCGGTTATTTAAGAAATTAAAGCCGTTTGTCTGCTACATTCGAGGCGGGAAAATTATTGTATTGGATTGGAAACAATTGGAGGATATCGCCTCGGAAGAAGAAATAGACTAAATGTTAAAATCCCAATTTTTGTAACGGCGTTTCAAACCGTGTGCGGTTGACTGGCGATCGAATTATTTGCGCTCTCGTAGGGGCGGGTTCGCCAGGGATTTTGTCACCCACAAACAATCTCAAAAAACCCGCCCCCACCCTACCAATCAGCCCCAAAAACATCCCCGCCACATGGTTAAATTCAATGTATTCCTAATTTTTGGGCGGGGTGGGGGCGGGTTTTTAGGATGCGTCGTTGCGTGTCATATATTTCGGTGAACCCGCCCCTACAGGATTGCGATAAAATATTCTTTACCGTATTTTATGCCCAAATTCGTAGGTGCGGGTTTTACCAGCTATTTACGTCTCAAACGAACAATCTCGTAAACCAGCCCCGCCCCAACTGATGATGCTACGGGACATGATTTCACAGTTGGTAAAACCCGCCCCGACAGCAATATTTCGGGAATTAATTAGCCTCGGAAAGTGTCAAAATAAACGCCAAATTTTCTTCAGCTTTCAAAGCGTGAATAGCTTTACCCGGCATGAAGACAAATACCCCCGGTTCCAAAACAATATCCTTGCCTTCAAGAGTCAAAATTCCCTTTCCTTCGAGTACATTAACTGTGGCATTCCTTGCTGAAGAGTGTTCCGAAATTTCCGTTCCGGCGGCCAGACAAAATAAACTGTACTGACAATTCTTGTCTTTGACTAAAATTTTGTTCAGCACTCCGGCGGCGGGATATTCAATTGCGTCTCGGAGTTGGATTGCTGAAGATTGTAGCGGTAAAAGAGTAGCAGTCATAGTTTTTGAGAATTAATTAATTTGGTTACAAGTCCCCGGATTTATCAGTGGCTTCACTTTCTTCAATCGAAAATCGAAAATCGATTAATTTGGTCACAAGTCCCCGGATTGATCGGTGGCTTCACTTTCGGCAATCGAAAATCGAAAATCGAAAATCGATGGACTCGGTTAAGATTGTTTTTTAGCAGAGATAACGATGTAGCCTAGATCCTGTTGGTAATGCTGGAAAACTCGACGCATTGCTAAGATACGATCGCGAATTTGCGATCGACTTAATATATTCCACACAATCCGCACAGTACCCACAAACCCTTCATCTTGCAGCATTCGCGGCAAGTTGAGGAGGCCCATCGCCCCAGTTTGACAGTTTTCTACTTGCAAACCCGCGTTTTGGCAAACAGCAATCCAGCCCGACTCAGACAAAGGCGTTGAATTGACGCGAATCACTTCTGATAAAGCTTTGTGAATTTCAGATTCTCGGTTTTTAACTAAAAGTTCGTGAGAGAGAAACTTGCCGCCTGGTTTTAAACGATCGCAAATTCCCGATACAATTTTAGCTTTCCCCGACGGCGACTGCATCGTCAGGATAGCTTCAGCCAAAACCCAATCAAACTGTTGGGAAATCCGATCCAAGTGAAAAATATCTCCTTCCACAATTTCCACTCGATCGCTCAAACCGGCTGCTGTAACATTAGCACGAGCGCGGGCCACACTGTCGGGATTTTTCTCAACTCCCACTACTTTTACCCCAAAACGTTCAGCAAGGGCGATCGAACTATATCCAAAACTAGCAGCCAACTCCAAAACAGTTTCCCCAGGTTGAAAATCCGCCCATTCAAATAACTGTTCCGTAGCAAATTTCCCCCCCGGTCTCAACATTTTCTTACCCGCCGCGGCCAGAACTTCATGTCCCGGTGCAGTCTTAAAATTGAGAGCAGTATTGGTCATTAAATTGACCTCCTATGTAACCTTAATCTCAGTTTACCAAATTCTGTCTAATCTTTCTACGATCTAGCTCATCTTCAAATTATCGTAGGGTGTGTCAGCTCGATCAATTTTTGACATAACTGTAAAAATTTCTGAGGCTGACGCACCATACTATATCAGGAATTATACCATGTCCGCCCCTCAACAATTCGGAATGTTTTTGATTGCCAACAATACTTTCAGTCGAAAGCCCAAAACCCCTCCTCGTTATAGTAACGATCGCGAATTAAATAACTTACAATTTTAATTGTTATTGTGGGATGGGCGTCCCGCCCTTCCTTTTTGGACTGGCGGGACGCCCATCCCACACACAAAATTGTGGAAGTTATTTAATTCTCATTGCTAAGCTGTTGGGCATCTAAATTGTATTTTTGGGCAGGCTTTCTGGCCCACCCACAAGACTTTTCTTAAATTTGACTATACAATTTAAATGCACTTCAGCTTACAACTTATTTCTGTTTATCCTGCAACCGAATTCGCTTTAAGAAACAATTGTCTCATTCCGCTCTTTAAAACATTGCTGCAACACAGAAACAGGCAGCTCCTTCAATTGACCAGCTCGCACAAATTCAGCATAAGTATCAGCCTCTATTGCCTCCAAATCCCCTTCGAGTTTGTCAATAGTCATCTGCCGCAGTTCAGGAGAGCGATCGTACATTTGATTGATTTCTGCTTGCAGCATATTTAATTTTTCTTGAAGCTGACTCGCGAGATGATTGGAAAACTCAGGCTCGATTTTACGATCGCCCGATACTTCAGATATATGCTTGAGAACCCGGTTGAGAGCAACACGTTGGGCGATCGCCTCCAGATACTCCTGGCGGAACTCCTGGTTGTTCAACAACCCCAGTTTTTCCAGCAGTGCCTTGGTGGTTAAACCTTGTACTAGCAGCGTAAATAAAACTACGCCAAACACGATCGCAATAATTTTTGGTCGATCGGGCAGAATATGAGGTACGCTCAAAGCTAAAGCAATCGAGACAGAACCCCGCAATCCTCCCCACCAAATTACAGTTTGATCTGGCAATGAAATTTCAGAGTGTCCTAACCAATTGCTCAACCATCCTAAACCAAAAATAGCGATCGCTCGCGTCACAAACATCGCCACTACAGTTATGCCAATCACTCCTAAATTCGTTCCCAAATCAGCAAACCTTATCTGATCGCCAATCAGCAGGAACATGATCGAATTTACAAAAAACGCCAAAAAATTCCAAAATTGTGTCACCGCAAGTCTGGTACTGGGTTGCATACCGATACGAGAGCCGAAATTTCCAAATATCAAGCCCATCACCACCACACCAATCACCCCAGAACCACCCAATTCCTCAACAATTATATAAGTGCCGTAGGCTGAAACTAAGGTTAACGATTGCTCCACCAAAGGTAAATCAAATGGTTGAGTCAGATAAGAAACTCCAAAACCGATTAAACTGCCGACAACAACCCCAATTCCCACAAAAGCTAAGAAACGCGCAATCAGAACTGGGATGCCAACGTCATCAGTCCCTAGAGAGAATCCCACCAAAAAACTAAAGGCAACAATAGCAATGCCATCATTAAATAAACTCTCTCCCTCCACCAGCAAAGCTAGGCGTTTTTCAACTCCCAGTTCCCGGAACAATGCAATTACAGAAACAGGATCCGTAGCAGAGATACTAGCTCCTACCAACAGGGCGATCGCTAAAGAAACTCCCGCTATTTGGTTGAGAGCAAAAGCCACGCCAGCAACAGAAATAACAACACCCAAAACCGCATAAAGAGCGATCGGCACTAAATCCCGCTGGAGTTTAGGCCATTCCAAATTCCAAGCAGCTTCAAACAACAGAGGTGGCAAAAAAATCAACAGAATCAGTTTTGGCGAGAGCGACACCAATCGCACATCTATAAAAGCCAAACCCAACCCAACAATTACTAAAAGCAGCGTGTAGGGAATTTGGCGCAACCAGCCCCATATTTGCGGCAGCACCGCCACACTTAAGGAAACTAATAGCACTAAGAGAAATTGCTTCAGATTGCCCTCTATAGTCACTTGGTTAATTACAGCTTCTGGGGTCATATAATTAGGAATAAAATAGTTAAGGATTCGGTTTTTAGCGGGACTTATTCAGCGTCGGTCGCCGGACTTCTTCAACTTGACTGACTTGAAAAATTAGGGTAAACGGTTGACCCATTTCTTTTTCGACAAATTCTTCTAAAAGCTGCACTTGTTTGGGTGTCAAAGCTTCGCTGCTGCGAACAATCAGACGCACTTCCGGCGGTTTCGTCAACCAGTTAGTATCAGTTGCAATCAGTTCCACCCGTTGAAAAGTAATAGTTCGGTTAAGCAACGCCCGCTTCAGACTAGCTTCGAGTTGCGCTTGCTCGATCAATTCCGCAAAACTCACGCCCAGAGGAATTACAAGTATAGCCGTCAATGCTAGCGCCCAAAAGATGGCTTTACGGGCGCGATGCAGGGGGGTGTAGCCGGCCATCAAAAAGGTTAGCATACAGGAGAGAGTAATTCCCAGCAAATTCGTAAGATACAGGAGGCTTGCTCCCAAACTGAGCGACCAATTAGCTTGAGATAAGCCTAAACCTATAACACAAATTGGCGGCATGAGAGCCACGGCGATCGCAGTGCCCGCCAGAGTAGCAGAAACTTTGGGCTGAACTTTTGCATAGCCGCTGATTGCCCCAGCGGCGATCGCAATTCCTAAGTCTAGTAATGTAGGTTTAGAACGAGCTAAAACTTCGCTTCCAAAGTCGGGAATTTGTACCAAAGCGCCCAAAAAACAAGCTAGAAAAATTGCTAGCACCGTCCCGACTGCTAATGCAACTAAACCTTTGCGGAAGATGATAACGTTACCTTCTACCGCTCCAAATGCTAACCCTCGGATTGGCAACATCAGAGGCGCAATAATCATAGCACCGATAATGACTGCTGCACTGTTGGAAAGCAGTCCAAAGGTGGCAATTATACAGGAACCGAGAATTAAGACAAGATAGTTAATATCTAGGGTTGATTCTTCCAACAAGTCAACTCGTATTTGCTTTAGATGCTCTCGATGAATCCTGCTCCTGGTGAAATATTTAAGGCGATCTCGAATATTGTTGAGCAAAATAATCTCCTTAAGTCGGGGGCTTGTATGCGTCAAACGATTTTAGATTTTAGATTTTAGATTTTAGATTTTAGATTCTAGATTCTAGATTCTAGATTTTAGATTCTAGATTCTAGATTCTAGATTCTAGATTTTAGATTCTAGATTCTAGATTCTAGATTCGATATTTTCAATTTACTCCACAGATGAATCTGGGAGGTTGAATAAGAGTCTAAAATTTGGGCTACTCACGACAAGAGTCGGGGGCTGGTATCCGTATGCAGGTGCGAGCACAAGAATCAAAATCACAGCCAGCAAGTTTTAGAGGATGTCCCAGAACTCTAAAGCAATTGCCGCGCCACTAATACCCAGCAGTTGAATCAAATCCGCTGCCTGGAATGACGGGAGGGCGATGAATAACGCGATCGGCAATAATTCATTTATAATCAAGATATATACTCCACCCCAATAATACCGAATCATGCTCGCAGAAGCAAACGCCACACTTTGGCCTAGTCTAATTACTGTTTCAGCATTAATTCTCTACTTCGTTGTTACTATCAACGTCGGCAGAGCTAGATTCAAATACAAAGTTTCTCCCCCGCAGATGACAGGAAACCCAGACTTTGAGCGAGTGGTGCGAGTTCAGCAAAATACCTTAGAGCAAATGATTCTATTTTTGCCCTCGCTGTGGCTGTTCTCGCAATTTATCAGCCCAATTTGGGGCGCCGGTATCGGCGCAGTTTGGATAATTGGACGCATTTTGTTTGCTTGGGGTTACTATCAAGCTGCCGAAAAAAGAGCGGCAGGATTTGGCATTAGTACCTTAGCTACTTTAGCTTTGCTTGGTGGTTCCTTAACTGGCATAATTATGTCGCTGCTGAAGGTTCGATCGTAGCTGGCGATCGACATACTTGTTTTTCTACTCGTTGCCAAGCTCTGCCTGGTTACGCAGACCCGGAGGATATGCCTCCACTTTTCCTGTTGAAAAAACGAGGCATATTCTCTGGACAGCGGTTCGCAGGCAGAGTTCGGAAACCAGTTAAATGTAATAAATGTTAGGAGTAAATATGTCAGAAACCAACAAACCGGTATTTGAAATTAACCCGAAACTTTTTCAGCAGCTTGTCGAGTGGCAAGAAAAAGTTGAACGAGAAGATGAATTAGCAAGCGAGTCAGAAAACGAGAAACCAACTGAGGTAAAAACTCCTCCCGACAGTGATGAACAGCATTCTCAAACAGATAATTTCTAGCTGGTGGCTAGCAGCATCTTTGGGATTTCCGGCTGCTGTCTCGGCTCAATCGCTGACACCTAGCAAAATTCAGCAAGTCAATAGCGGTTTGTTTCGTTCTAACTCTCAAGATTTCTTTGAGCAAGGAAATCGCCAACTGGAAAGGGAAATCGCAATTTTGTTGCAAAAAAATGTCGCTTTCCAAGGCAATATTCTGGAGATTGATGAAAAATTGCTATCTCAGCTTTGTAGGCAATTTAAAATATTGTCGTCGCCTTCTGATACAATAATTGCTGCTGAGATTGCTGATTTTGCGACCAAATTAAAAGACATTTGCAGACACAATTAAAATGAAAGTGAGGTCAATATTCAAAGTTTAGTGCTAATAGATAAAGAGGCAATGGCAAAGTTAAAAACAGCCATGCTGGAAGCGCAAACCGCTGCTCATTTGGCGGCAATCATTATTGATTACACTCATGAGGAAATGATGCTAGTTTTTGATGAGCTAGAATGGGAACAACAGGAGAGAATTAAGACTGTTTGGAAGACAGTATGGACGGGGGGGGTTTATGAAGATTATGGTTAGCCAATTAAAGATGTTGGTGAACCCGCCTCTTGTATGTTGAAAGCGGTAGATTGTGATTGACCTTTGGGTGGGGGCGGGTTTACGAGATTATTGGTTTTAGTCTGTTGGGTGGGGGCGGGTTTACGAGATTATTGGTTTTAGCCATAAATTGTTGGTGAACCCGCCCCTACAGGATTGGTGTTCGTTAAATCAGGGATTCGAGGCATAATTGGCGGAAATGATCGCCCCGTTGCTCGAAGTTTTGGTATTGATCGAAGCTAGCACAGGCTGGGGAAAGCAGCACTACTTTAGCATGATTTTGTTTCCCTAATTCTGCTGCTCGCGGGATGGCTCGTTCCATTGTTTCGACTATTTCCCAAGCGTTGTAATTTGCTTGTTCGAGCCGATCGGCAAAAATACCTGCCGCATCCCCAATTAGCAGCACCGCAGCAGCTTTGGCCTTGATTGTATCAATCCAAGCGCGATCGTCCCCTTCTTTGGCGTCGCCGCCCGCAATTAAAATCGCCGGTGCGCTCACCGAAGCCAACCCGACTTGGGCGGCGTCATAATTAGTAGCTTTGCTGTCGTTGATGAAATCTATGCCTTCCCAAGTGCAGATGTGTTCGAGGCGGTGCGAAACTCCGGGGAATTTAGCGATCGCCCGGGCGATCGCACTTTTATCTAGGCCCGCCAAATTAGCCGCCGCTACCGCCATTAACAAATTCTGCAAATTGTGTTCTCCCACCATCCGCAAAGAATCAGCAGGCAGAATTTTCTCGCATTGAGCTATTACCCAACCATCTTGAATATAGGCTCCAAAATCTGTATTTCCCAACAAATCTTTTTTACCTTTGACACTCGTCCAACACGCATCCGGCCAAATGTCAACTCCTTGCTGCCGCAAACAAGGATCGTCGCCGTTAATTACTTGCAATTCAGATTTTTTCAGCAAATGCGCTTTAATGCTGTAGTAATTTTCTAAAGTTTTGTGGCGGCTGAGGTGATCCGGCGTCAAAGTCGTCAAAACTCCGATTCGCGGCGCTACAAACGGCGATGATTCTATCTGATAGCTGCTAATTTCTGCGATTACCCAATCCGGCTGTTTTTCGGCTAAAGCTAGTTCACAGGCAGCATAGCCAATATTGCCGCAAGCGGGAGCGTAAAGCCCTGCCTCGGCAAAAATAGCAGCAATTAAAGCAGTAGTAGTAGTTTTGCCGTTAGTGCCGGTAATTCCCACCCAAGGAGATTTGAGGTAACGCCACGCGAGAGCCATTTCTCCGATTGTTTCAATGCCTAACTCTCTGGCGCGCACTAATGCTGGACTGTCCCAGGGAACGCCCGGACTTACTACTATTAATTCTATAGATTCGACTGGTTCAAAGGATTTACCTAACTCAACATTAATTCCTTCGTTAGCGAATTCCTGTTGCTGTTCGAGCAAATTTGGGGAAGATGAGCGATCGCTCAGCGTTACTTCCCATCCTTCGCGTTTGAGCAGTCTGGCGGCGGCAATGCCTGATTTTCCTAGTCCAATGATATGAGCGATCGGCATAAGTTGTGTGTGTGATGGAGCGAATTTCCCTGGTTTTTTCCTTTTATATCGGTTACGGTTTTTTTTGGATCATTTAACCGCAGAGGGCGCAGAGCGCACAGAGGAGGAGAAGAGAGAGGATAGAAATGAATAATTCCGATACCAATGGATTTGATATTACATCAAAACCTTTGACGGCAATCTAAAATCCAAAATCTAAAATCTAAAATCGATTGACGATCGCCCCAAAGTCAGCCAACACCCGCGCGTGATTCCGCAGCAAACCCAGTAAATTCAACCGATTTTGCTTAATTTCGGGGTCAGAATCCATCACCAAAACACTTTCTGGGCCGTCGAAAAAGTTGCTGACAGTCGGAGCAATTTCCGTCAAACTATCTACTAACTGCTGGTAATTCCGAGTTTGCTTCGATAGCTGCGTTTGCGGCACTAATTGCACGACTGCATCGTAGAAAGCTTGTTCGGACGACTTTTGAAATAACTCCGGTTTCACCGCCGTTTTCGGTTCCAATTGTATTTTATCCAAATCACCTTGAGCGGCCAAACGAGTTGAACGGTTGACTGTTTCGTAAATCTGATCCAAAGTCTGGTTATTGCGGATTTGTTGTAGGAAAAGTGCTCTTTCCAGTGCGTCCAACAAATCTCTCAATGCTCGTTCAGTATATTCTGGGTCGTTTTCTCCCAAAACTGCATTTACCAAATCATAATCTACATTTTTTTCTTCTTGCAACAAAGTCCGAATTCTTTGCAAGAAAAACTCGTATAACTGATCCAGCAACTCAGCAGGTGTTTCTGGGCGCGCTGCGGTAAATTCGGCAACAACTTCTGCGAGCAACTTGTGCAAGTTTACTGGCAACTGAGCCGCCCAAATAATGTTAGTTATTGCATTGGCTGCGCGGCGCAAAGCGAAGGGATCGGATGAACCTGTCGGCAACATTCCCAAGCCGAAGATGCTGACTAATGTATCTAATTTGTCTGCTATTCCGACAATTTGACCTGTGAGAGTTTGCGGTAAATTGTCGCCAGCGCCTTTGGGTAAATAATGTTCAAAAATTGCTGTGGCTACTGCTTCCGGTTCGCCGCTTGCTAAGGCGTATTTCTGCCCCATGATTCCTTGCATTTCGGGAAGTTCGTAAACCATTTGGGTTACGAGATCGGCTTTGCAAAGTAAGGCTGCTCTTGCTATGTAAGCTTGTTCTTCGCCTGTGATTTGCAGTTGATTGGTGATGAGGCTGGCAATCTTGCACAGACGATCGACCTTTGCGCGTACAGTCCCCAAATCTTCCTGGAAAGTAACTTTTTCCAACTTGGGCAAATAATCCTCTAGAGGCTTTACCAAGTCTGCTTTGTAGAAAAACTGACCGTCTGCCAATCTCGCCCGCACTACTCGCTCGTTACCTGCGGCAATAATCGCCTCTTTAGCCGGATCGCCGTTGGAAATTGTAATGAAATAGGGCAGAAGTTCGGGATAATCTGGGCTTTTGAGGATGGGAAAATACCGCTGGTTTGTAACAATAATTGTGGTGATTACTTCCGGCGGCAATATCAAAAATTCGTCGTCAAATTTACCGACAACTGCGTTCGGCCATTCTACTAAGTCGGTGACTTCTTCTAACAAATCTTCGGTAATGTCGGCGTAACCGCCTTGTTTTGTTGCTGCGGCTTCTACTTGTGCTTTAATTTGATTTTTGCGCTGGGTTCGATCGACCTCCACGCAAGCAGCCCGCAGACACTCGACATAATCCTCGGCTTGCGGAATCGAGACCGGCTGCAGGTTTAACACCCGGTGTCCTTGGGAAATTCGATCGCTCTTGACCGTATCCGAACCGCTCACCAATGTAATTGGCAGTACAGTATCATCTAACAGCGCCACGATCGATCGAATTGGGCGCGGAAACTTCAAATCTCCGTCTGCCCACCGCATAAATCTTTTGCCTTCTAACTTGTTAATCCACTGCGGCACAAGTTCTGTCAAAATATCCGCTGTCTTCCGCCCCGGAATCTTTTTGAGCACAAATACAAAATCGCCTTTATCGGTAGCGCGAACTTCCAAAGCATCAATTTCTACGCCCTGCTTTTTCGCAAAACCTTCGGCTGCTTTCGTCGGTTTGCCATCTTTAAAAGCCGAACTCGCCGGCGGCCCTTTTACCTCTTCTTCTCTATCTAATTGCTGAACTGGCAGTCCTTTCACGAGAACTGCCAAACGCCTCGGAGTAGCGTATACATTAATTGAGTCATTTGTCAAGGATTCTTCTGCCAGCGTTGCAGGTACAAGTCGCTGCCACTGCTGGGCGCTGCTTGCGACAAAAGATGCGGGCAATTCTTCTGTACCGAGTTCTAATAAAAAGTTAGGCATATCGCACCGTAATGGAATTTTGTTTAGGGTAATTTAAGGTAATTTATCCGATCGCACGATCGTAATATCTGAAATATTTGAAAAATACTCAAAAATCCAGGATACCACGTAAAATCGGGGGTGAAAGACAAATAGCTCAACAGCTCATGACCTTGGCCCAAAGACTGGCACAAGATTGGAAGTCTCGACTTGAACAAGATTGCCCGGACGAAAATTCTAGCACCCGCGAGAGTGTTGTCCGCTGGCTGTTGGGAGACAAGCCCGAAAGATTTGACACTCTTAGCCCAACTCAATTGTCTGTCGCCTCTGGGGCGATCGACTTTTTATATCGAATTTTGATTTCTCGGTATCTGGGAGTACCGCCAGAAAAAGCTTACCGCAACTTGATCGGGCGGCTCGGCGGCTTGGTTGTGCTCCGGCAAAAAATCCAAGCGTGGGTTTCCCTGAGTCGCGACAGACAGCGGAGTGCGGTGGAGGTACTGCAAGAAGTGATTCAGGAAATGCTCAATTCCGATCGCTACCTGCAGCAGCAAGTCGCCTGGATTGCCGAATGCACCTCAGACAGACGCCTGCGAAATGCTTTGCTGCTAGCGAGCACAGAAGAATACTGCTTGCGGCCGATCCGCAACCAGCCGCTGCTGGTGTACCGTTTTGTCAACTACCTGCGGCGTGCCCAACGGGGCGGGTTGACCCAAGTGCCTGCGGGAGACTGGGTGCGGCTGGTGTCGGAACAGGTTCTACCCGACGAGACAGACGAACCGCTCAGCCTGCTAGACGAACAAGCGATGTCCGAGTATCGAGAAAATCAAGCTTGGGAAGAGCAGCAAACTCAGCGGCAGATTGTCCAACAAGAATTTGAGAATTATTTAGCCTCTCAAGTCGATCCCCTGGCTTCCCGGTGGCTGCAGCTTTACCTGCAAGGTCGTTCTCAAGAGGCAATTGCCGAGGAGTTGAAGGTTCCGATCAAGCAAATTTACCGCTTGCGAGAAAAAGTCAGTTACCACGCGATTCGGGTTTTTGCAGTCAAACAAGCACCGGAATTAGTCGCCAACTGGCTGGAAACTTCGCTCAAAGAACACAGTTTGGGCTTGACTCCCGCCCAGTGGCAGCAATATTTACAAGACCTCACGCCGGTGCAGCGGCAGTTGGTAGAATCGCTGAAAGCTGGGAAAAGTGTAGAAACGATCGCATCTGAATTAAAGCTGAAAACCAATCAAGTCATCGGCGAGTGGAGCAAACTTTATTTAGCAGCTCAATCGCTCCGCAACGAGTAGATTGGTAATGGGTGGCGGGCAATTGCTAATTGTTAATTGGCGGTAGCATTTTTCAGAATCCGCGCTACAAATCAATTCCCGCACAGCCACAGATGACTGCGAGTTTCTCCGTGGAAAACCGCGCGATGCCCCTTGTGTCCAATCAGGTTAGCTCGATCGGGATGTTGTAGCGCTGCCGTGACAAGCGAGTTTCTCGATCGTAGCCGCCACGTGATTTATCTCGCGCAAATCAATCCAAAATCTAAAATCTCAACTCCTCAAGCCCCCGAATTTATCTCGCGCAAGTCAATCCAAAATCTAAAATCTAAAATCTAAAATCGAATGACGATCGCGCTCGGATGACGATCCCAGTCAACTCTCTGAGGTAAGATACTAGCAGCACGATCGACTTTTCAGGATTTTTTAACCAATCCTAAATTCAGCGGTTGCCCGTAAATCATCGTTTGTGGTGCATCTCTAATACTTGTGCATTAAAGATATAATTCTATTGTTGCCAGCCACGGGCATCAATATCGGGCGATCGATGATAGTGGGTCTAGACTGCGCTAGTCATCATCTAGTTCTCAATCTTTAGGTAGAATTTGAGGCTGCAATACAGAAGGGAGAAAATTCTGGGACTAAGGATTTTTCTTTAATAAAAGCTTCCGGTTGTTAGGCCAATTCCTCCGTCAGGGAAGTTGCAGCGTTTAATTTTATCGCATCAGGTTGGTGCGTCGCGCTCGATCGCGCTTCCAACTACAAAGCAGCTAATGGTACATACATCTTCAACAGACTCCGCAGCTAGAATGGACTCCGATCGAATATTTCACCTAATCGACACAGTTGTCCCCTTTGAAGCTTGCCTTTATTATCAAGTTTTGCCTTTATCTCTAGAAGGTAATCTATTTAAATTGGGCGTAGTCGATGCCCAAGATGACTCCGCCTTGGACTACGTGCAGCGGATTTTAGCTTACATGAATTGCTCAGTCACAACAGAGCCAATTGCCTCGGAAACTCAGCGCTCGATGCTCTCAGCTTACTTGCTGCACGGGAACCAGCTCCGAGAACCGAGCCAGACAGAAACCGCCGCACCCCCAACACCCAAAAATCCCCCATCAGCAACTTCAGGCCCCAATGCAGCAACGCTGCTGTCTTTGCCAGAACCCTCAATGCCCCCTCGCGAGCGGTTTAAACCAGCAGGCGCTGAGGTTTTGCTGACGCCTGCCGATCGCTCGGTTTTGAATGTCAAGGCTTTGCACTTGTCAAGCCCTGTCGAAGTTTTGGCAACTTTGCCGGCGCCCCAACTGCTGCAAGAATTGCTCGCTAGAGTGCTGCGAGAGGGTATCGGCCGCCTGTTTTTTGAGCGGCACCAGTCCCAAGGTCGCATTCTTTGGAGTCAAGATGGCGTTTTGAAATCGATGCTCGAAGGTATCGATATCGTCCTTTTCCAAGAGGTCATCGACGAGTTGAAGCGGCTGACAGATATGCCTGTTTCCCCGGTGGAACAAGCCAAACAAGTCGAAGTTGAGCGCATATATCAAAACACTCATTTGCTGTTGCGCTTGCGGGTAATGACGGTGGGCGGCAAGGAAGAAGCCACCCTGCAAGTTTTGCGGGGAGCAGCTTTGAGGTTTTACCAGCAGCAGCAGTTGTCTACTTTGAGTCGCGACGCACTGCGGCTGGCCGAAGAATTGCAGCGGAAAGTCAATCAAATTCGCGATCGAACTCGGCTTTCTCCTGTGCCTTTAGAGGGGTTGCCCGCTTTGGAACAGGTGATTAGAAATGTTGACGACCAAATTGAAGCTTTGCTGCACGAACACAATCCCGAATAGTAATAGCCGATCGATTTTAGATTTGAGATTTTAGATTCTAGATTAACTGGTGTCCGGGAAGAGCCGGGAACCGATGTCACTCTTGCTCTGCGAAACCGAGCTTCCATCAAACCTGCCCCTTGTATATTGAAAGAGGTAGATTGCGATTTGCTGCCCTGCCTGGGGGCTGGTTTAGGAGATTTTGGGTTTTAGGCAGTTATTATCTGTCAAACCCGCCCCTACAGACATATACAACAATGAATCAACCGGACACCATATCATCCGTGATCGAAAACATTGTTGTACTGCAATAAATCCAAACTCACAAAAACGGGCAAACACTCAAAACATTGCTGGGCAATTTCCCAGCGTTCTTCTCGCTGCAACATAGCAGTCAACTTTTGTTTAGCGCTCAGCAAATAGCGGACATCGTTAGCAGCATAATTTAGTTGATCGTCAGAAAGATTAGTCGCATTTCCCCAGTCGGAACTTTGAGATGTTTTATTTAATTCTACATTTTCGAGTTCTAGAATTAATTCTTTCAATCCGTGTCTGTTGGTATAAGTTCTAGCAAGTTTACTAGCTAGCTTTGTGCAGAAAACTGGTGCAATGTCAATACTTAAATTGTAACGCATTGTTGCCATATCGAAGCGCGCAAAGTGAAATACTTTCTCAATATTTTCGGCTTCCATTAATTTCTTTAAATTCGGTGCTGATGTCTGGCCTTTGGCAATCCGCACCACTGCAACTTTACCTTGCGGATCGCACAACTGCACCAAACACAAGCGATCGCGCCACGGCATCAAACCCATTGTTTCGGTATCAACGGCGAGATCCTCTGCTGTCAAATAATAAGATAAGAGAGAATCGGGAATATCACCATCGCACACTTGAAAATCTGCAAATTCCATTATTAGTAATTTTTGACTGTTGACTGTTGACTGTTAACTGTTGACTGTTAACTGTTGATTGCCCTCTTCCCTCTTCCCTCTTCCCTCTTCCGACGGACATCCGTTACATCCGTTACATCCGTTACATAATCCGTTGCCGAACTTCCTTCCGCTTACCGACTGCGGACAAAAAGCTGAGTAAAATAATACTCGCCTTTGGCATTTTTCGCAACCCCAATACCTGTCACATTAAACTGACCCTCCATATTTTTGCGGTGGCCGTCACTTTTAATCCAACCTTCAACAGCATTGCGTACCGGGTCGCTGTAGCCGAAATTGTAAGCAAGATTTTCAGCTACACTTTTATAAGGAATAGTAACTGCTTTCGCCCGCCCTTCAAATCCATCGTGGCTGAAACGTACTTTACCGTTAGCCATATTTTCGCTGTGAATTCTTGCTACCTGACTAATTTGCGGATCGATACTCAGCGGCGGCAACTTTTTAGATGCTCGGTATTGATTAATCTGTTGGTTAACCGCTTTTTCTAAGTCAGTAATAGCACTCGAAGCAACCTTAGTATTCATGGGAGTTTGTGGGAGCGATCGCGTAGGAATGGAGGTGTCACACTTTGGCAGGATTGTCAACAATCCCAAGCACGTCAAAATCAAACCTTTGGACATGAAATCAAACGAGAAATAAAGTTAATTGTTACCAATTCCTACAGAGCGATCGCCCCAGATTCCGCTAACCTAGATATCGAGAACCTTCGCTACAGTGTTCACGTCTTTGTCGCCGCGTCCCGAACAGTTAAGCACAATGCGCGGATTGCCTGTTAGCTGCGGGCACAGAGTCTCTAAATAGGCGATCGCGTGAGCAGTTTCCAAAGCCGGAATAATCCCCTCCAACTGCGAAAGCCGCTGAAATGCTCCCAGCGCTTCTGCATCAGTTACGCTATAATATTCAGCTCTGCCTGCATCCTTCAAATAACTGTGTTCCGGCCCCACGCCCGGATAATCCAAACCCGCACTAATCGAATGCGGCTCAATCACTTGACCTTCATTATCTTGCAGCAAATAACTCATCGCCCCGTGCAGAACTCCCACACTTCCTTTAGTCAAAGTAGCAGCGTGTTTGTCCGTATCAACACCTTCGCCGGCCGCTTCAATACCGATCAATCTGACAGTTTCTTCCCCGACAAACTCGTGAAAAAGACCCATTGCATTAGAACCGCCGCCGACGCAAGCTAATAAAATATCCGGCAAACCACCCCACTTTTCCTGACACTGAGCGCGGGTTTCTTCACCGATTACCGCATGGAAATCGCGTACCATCATCGGGTAAGGATGCGGGCCAGCCACGGAACCGAGAATGTAATGAGTTGTTTCGACATTTGTCACCCAGTCGCGAATCGCTTCCGAAGTCGCATCTTTCAGCGTTCCCGTACCCGCCGCCACCGGCCGCACTTCGGCACCCATCAGCCGCATTCTAAACACATTTAAAGCCTGTCTTTCCATGTCGTGAACGCCCATGTAGACAACGCATTCTATACCGAAACGAGCGCAAACTGTGGCAGTGGCAACGCCGTGTTGACCGGCACCAGTTTCAGCAATTACGCGCTTTTTGCCCATGCGTTTTGCTAACAATGCTTGAGCTAAAGCGTTGTTAATTTTGTGAGCTCCCGTGTGGTTTAAATCTTCGCGTTTGAGGTAAATTTGCGGGCCAGTTCCGTCTGCTTTAGCGTAGTGTTCGGTGAGGCGTTCGGCAAAATACAAAGGGCTGGGGCGGCCGACATAATCTTTGAGCAATTGTTGGAGTTGCTGTTGAAATTCCGGTTCGCTGCGGTATTTGTGGAAAGCGGCTTCTAGTTCAAATAAAGCCGGCATCAGGGTTTCGGGGACGTATTTGCCGCCGAATTGACCAAATCTGCCGAGGGAGTCGGGGCGTTGAGTGGTGGTTTCGGTGGTTTCGGTGGTGAGATGCAGGGGGGTAACAGTCATTTGATTTTAGATTTTAGATTTTAGATTTTTTAGATTGGCGGGTAAGCTAGAGGCTTGATGTCGATCGTACCAAATTGCTTGTGGGCTTGAGGCGATCGAACAAATTTCATTATAATTCCTTGAACGCTTGACAATCAAGCATCCAGGATACCCGCCACGCGATTCATCCGTCCAGAAATAAAAAACCTGTATCCGAGAAACTTACCCCCCGAATCTATCCGCGGGGTCAATCCTTCAATCCTTCAATCCTTCAATCCTTCAATCCTTCAATCTAAAATCTAAAATCGATTGACGGGCTAATACAATAAGTAGAAGATGGGATCGCATTCCGAGCGATCGCAACCATACCCCAATCCGCTAAAACTAGAAATACCACTAAAAAAAGTTCAAGCATCTTAACCTATGGCAGCATCCAAACGCAAAGATTCTGACAGCAAAACAACCGAGGGCAAACGAATAGTTTACTCCGAATTTGGCAACGTTGACAACTCCGCCGCCCTCCAACGGGGAGTTGCCGAAGTTCCCCCCAATCAACAAAATCTCAAAATCGAAGCATCCCGAAAAGGACGCGGCGGCAAAACAGTTACAGTCATCAGCGGCTTTCAGGAAAAACCCGAAACATTAGCAACTTTAGCCAAGCAGCTAAAAGCCCAATGCGGTACTGGCGGCACAGTCAAAGATAATGAAATCGAAATTCAAGGCGAACACAAGCAAAAGCTGCTAGAAATTATCACAAAGTTAGGCTACAAAGCTAAAATTAGTGGAGGGTAAATTAGTCAATATTCCTCAGTGTACGGGCGGAACCGGTTTATGATATACTTAGTTGAAAACATAGATGGTTGGTAAAACCCGCCCCTACACCGCGCAAATTATATTGTCGCGAATCAACCAGAAATGATATTACCAATTACCGCCAATTTTTAATGTACACTCGACCTTTAGCTCGTTTAATCGAACAATTGCAGCGCTTGCCGGGAGTAGGCCCAAAAACAGCCCAGCGGCTCGCTTTACATATTTTGAAGCGACCGGAAGAAGAAGTGCAAGCCCTAGCTAAATCTTTGATTGATGCCAAACAGCAAGTAGGTTTCTGTCAAGTATGCTTTCACTTATCTGCTGACCCTGTTTGCGAAATTTGCCGCAATACAAACCGCGACAGTCATACCCTTTGTGTAGTGTCAGAATCCCGCGACGTAATCGCTTTAGAAAAAACGCGGGAATACATGGGTAAATATCACGTTGTTGGCGGCGTTATCTCGCCGATGGATGGAATTGGCCCGGAACAATTGAACATTCAACCGTTAGTCCGGCGCGTCACCCAGCAAAAGATTAAGGAAGTAATTATTGCTATTAGTCCCAGCGTGGAAGGCGAAACTACTACTCTTTATATCGGTCACTTATTAAAACCTTTTACCTTAGTGACGCGCATAGCTTTTGGTTTGCCGATGGGGGGAGATTTGGAATATGCCGATGAGGTTACATTGGCTCGCGCTTTGGAAGGAAGGAGGGAGTTGGATTAGTTATAAGTTGTCCCGCCGCATCTAAGGATCGCGAATTAAATAACTTACAATTTTAATTGTTATTGTGGGATGGGCGTCG
>NZ_JAUBRP010000021.1:0-26623 GCF_036701935.1 Microcoleus sp. M2_D5
CTGCCTATCTTTTTTTACCACAAGTTGGCTCAATCCTTACTAGCTATGGGTTTGGGGTGGGTTGTCACCCCCCCAGGTAGCATCTATGATGTCGCACCATTCCTGTGGAACCTGTAGGGGCGGGTTCACCAATAGCTTGAAAAGTTGCAAACAGGTTAAATAAACCCGCCCCAACCTACCCAAAAACCCCTTATTGACGGCCGGTGCAACATCTCAGATAGCCAGCGGGGACGGGTTTATGAGATTGTAGATTATGGGCAATTATTATTGGTGAACCCGCCCCTACAAGATTTAACATCATACAAATCGGAATCAAACGGAAATGATATTATTTGTGTGTTCGTCGCACCCGATCGCCCTAATGCCAATTTGTTAACCGGGCTAACACGGTGGCGAAGAGAGCCGGTTCGATCGGCTTTGCTAAGTGTTCGTTGTAACCAGCGGCGATCGCCCGATCGCGGTCTTGTTCGCTAGCATAAGCAGTCAGCGCCACGGCCGGCAAGCGCTTGATTTTGTCGGATGTGGACGATCGCACTTTGCGGATCAGCGAGTAGCCGTCCTCAACGGGCATACCGATATCGCTGACTAAAATATCCGGCGGCGACTGCTGCAAAATGTCGATCGCCTCTGCAGCCGTTGCCACCGCAGTCGCAGTCGCCCCCCACTGTTCGAGGGCAACAATCAAAAACTCGCGGTTGTCGGGTTCGTCGTCAACTACCAACACCTTTAAACCAGCCAAAATACCCGGAGGCTTGGGATGGGATTGCCTTTCTCCTCTCGGCTGCGCCTTCTTACTCCGAGGTTGTTTGAGTGGCAGTGTCACCGTAAATGTCGCACCCTTGTCTTTACCGGGACTTTCGGCAGTCACAGTGCCCCCGTGGAGTTGCACCAAGTGTTCGACGATCGCCAATCCCAGTCCCAAACCGCTCTCAGCCTTAGTTTTCGAGGCGTCTGCTTGGCGGAAGCGATCGAACACGTAGGGCAGAAACTCAGCAGGAATGCCCTTTCCGGTATCGCTGACAGTAATTTGCACGTAATTGGGTGATGAAGAATCGCTAACAGCCACCGCAGACAAGCGCAGTTGCACATTCCCCCCCGAAGGCGTAAACTTCACGGCGTTACTCAGCAAATTCCAGACTACCTGCTGCAACCTCTGGGCGTCGCCCCACATCAAGCTGACTGCGGGGTCAAGTTCTAACGAAATGGTGACAGACTTGGCCTCGGCTGCCAAACGAACTGAATTATTAGCCGCCTCGATCGTCCTTACCATGTGGAACCAGCCGGGTTTCAGAGTCAGCTTGCCTTGAATAATCCGGGAAACGTCGAGCAAATCTTCCACTAGCTGAATCTGCACCTTCGACTGACGCTCGATGGCTTCCAAACCCGAAGCTAATTTATCTTCGTTGTAGGGGTGGGCGCGCAGGATCTGCGCCCACCCCTGAATCACATTTAAAGGCGTTCGCAATTCGTGGGAAAGAGAGTCTAGAAACTCGTCTTTCCGGCGGCTGATAGCTTCTGCTTCCGCCCGCGCGGCTTGTTCGCGTTCGAGCAACTGAGCGCGCCCGGCCTCGACAAGCTTGCGATCGCTGATGTCGGCGACGATCGACATACAGTTGATATTGCCGTTGCTGTCGCGGACTGGAGTTGCCCACAAACTGATGTCGATCGAGCTGCCGTCTTTCCTTTGGCGTTGGGTTTCCATGCCGGATATCGCGTTTCCTTCGCGAATTTTTTGCAAATTAGCCGTGAATTCCTTCCGCTTGTCTGCGGGAACGCTGGGCACAAATTGACCTACCGCTTCTGATTCATGCCAGCCAAAAATCCTCTCTGCTGCTGGGTTCCACATTTTCACAGTGCCGTCGTCGCAGTCCAAAACGGTAATTCCTAGGGGACAAGCCTGAATCAAGGCTTCTAAAGTTTGATTGATGTGCGATCGCGCTGCTTCTGCTTCTTTGCGATCGGTGATATCGACGTTCACCCCGATCATCCGCAAAGGCAAACCCCGATCGTCCTGAAACACCTTCGCCCTGCAAGCAATCCAGCCCACGCTTTTGTCGGGGCGGCAAATGCGGAACTCAATGTTTAATTCATCCCCGGAAGCCCCCGCAGCTTTTACCTGTTGTTCGGTAACAGCGCGATCGTCTGGATGCACCATTTGGGCCCAACTTTGATAGCTGTCGATACCGCCTGCAGGCAGCCCGTACAAAGCCTCTAACTCCGGCGTACAGGCGACTTCGTTGGTTTGGATGTTCAATTCAAAACTTCCGATTTTGCCTGCTTGCTGAGCGATTTGCAGCCGTTCTTGATTCTTTTTGAGTTCTGCTTCCACCCGCGAGATTTCGGTCAAGTCGATGTAGAATGCGACGATCGTCTCTGGTTCGCGGTTGTCCGCGCACAGAGTGGTTCCGCCCATCAGAATCGGCACGCGGCTGCCATCTTTGCGGATGTACTCTTTCTTGAAAGGAGTTGAGACTCCCTGAACCCGGAGTTCTTGGGCCGCTAAGGCGTCGAGGTACAAGTATTCGGGGGGGGTCATCCTGTCCCACCGCATTTGACCGGAGAGCAAGTCTGAGCGGGTGTAGCCGACCATGTTGAGCAGGGATTGGTTGGCGTAGGCGATGCGGCCGCTAAAATCGCCGATCGCAACTCCAAAAATATTTGACTCGAACAGCCGCCGGAATATGGCTTCGCTTTGCTGCATTACCCGTTTTGCTTGGTTGCGATCGGTAATTTCGGCAATCACGGTGCTGACTCCCAGCAGTGTTCCTGATTCATCGCTCACTGGGTAAAAGCTGATTTGCCAATCCCGCAAAACTCCCGGCTGTTGCTTGGTTTCTGCCTTAATTTCCAAGTCGAGTACGGGGGTTTGCGTCGCCAGCACTTGGCGGTAAATTCGCTCTACAATATCGGCCATTTCGGGAATTACTTCTCTAACGGTGCGCCCGATGTGGTCTCGGATCGGTCGGCCGTCGATCGCAGCGAGGCATTCGTTCAGGCGGATGTAGCGCAAATTGGTATCGACAAAGCACAGCCCGACTGGTGTGGTCTTGTACACTAAGTCTAGTTCTGCTAGTTGGCGGCGAATGCGTATTTCGTTTTCTCGAAGTTGATTTTGGGCTTGTTTGCGATCGGTGATATCTAGTACGAAGAATGCTCCTTTGTCTGTGCATCCTTGGAAGTTTCCGCCCCCGACTAAAACTGGGAAGCGCGTGCCGTCTTTGCGGAGGTATTCTTTTTCAAAAGGCGCGCAACTTCCTGATGCTTCGACTTGCGCGAGGGCGATGCGATCGAGTTCTAGATATTCCGGCGCCGTTAGTTCTAGCCAGCGGATCTGTCCCGAAACTAAGTCTTCCCTCGTATATCCGATCATTTCCAGCAAGGCGTCGTTAGCGTCAGTAACTTCGCCGCTGGCATCCCAGAAACCGATGCCGATCATGTTAGATTCTACCACACTGCGGAAGCGCATTTCGCTTTCCCGCAAAGCTAATTCTGTTTGTTTTGCTGCGGTAATATCTGTGATAATTATGCCGACTCCGATTATTTCTCCCCTTTCATTTTTCACTGGGTAGTAGTTGGCTACCCAGTAACCGAAGTATCCCGGTTTTCCATCAGGTTCGCCGCTAAGTTCTAAGTTTAAAACAGGCTGACCGGTTTCTAAAACTTGCTGAATTACCCGAGCAAATTTGGCGGCAGATTCTGGCAACAATTTCCGAAAGTCTTGACCGAGATGCTGTTCTATCGGCAAACCGTTGAGTTCTGCTAATACTTGATTGATACGGATGAAGCGCATTTCGCTATCGAGAAAGCCAATCGCTAAGGGAGATGCTTCTAACAGCGAGTCAATTAAGGCAAAGGATTGCGATGTTTGAGAAAGTGCTTGCTGCGCTTCTGTGTAAAGTCTGGCGTTGTCTAGGGCGATCGCCACGCGATATGCTAAATCTTCTAGCATTGCCATGTCTTCTGCATTGTAGCGGCGGCCCAACTTTGAGGTAAAGCAAGTAATGGAACCCATTACCCGCCCGCGAGCTCTCAGCGGTACGCAAGCGTGAGATCCGATATTGAGCGAGCGAAGTATTTCCAATTCTGCTGCATTTTCGGCTCCTGCTGCTAAAATCTCCTCATCCACTTCGGCAATTAATTCGGATTGGCCGCAGCGGATTACCAGCGGATAGCCATTGACAGCATTTTCGGCGCTCAAACTGCGGATGCTGAAGTTATTAATAGTCTCAACTGTGGAGGGTTCTGCGTGAGCCACAGCGACTAGACGCACTTTTGACCCCGTTTCGGTCAAATGAATGCAGCACCCATCCGCGATCGAATTTATTGCTAATTCTGCTACCTTTTGCAGCACCGTTTCCCCGTCAAACGCATCCGCCAGCATTTTGCTGACTTCTGCTAAAAATGCCGAGCGCTGCTGTTCTATTTCCGCTTTTTCTCTCGCTGTTTGCTCAATTGTTAACTGCAATCTTTGAGTTTCTGCAAGTTTTATTTCTGTGATATCGCGGGCGACAATTAAGGCAGATTCTGGTACGCCGTCTTTGTCAAATTCGGGAACTACGCGGGATTGATAGGTTCTGATGCCGTTGGTTGAGAAGACCTGAAATTCGATAATTTCTTCTTGGCCTGTTTCTAACACTTTGTGCAGAGTTTCATCCCACATCTGGCACACTTCCGGCGGCATTCCTATTTCTTGACTGGTTTTACCCAGGAAGAATGAAATTGGTTTTCCTTGGCTTCTTGCAACGGCTTGATTGACATAAATATAACGCAGCTCTTTGTCAGTGCGGATAATTACATCCGGCGTATTTTCTAGCAGCGTTCTCAGTTGCTGTTCGCTGCTTGCCAAAGCTGCTTGCGCTTGTTGTCTTTCCGTGACATCTCTCACCGTGCCCACGTATCCGATGAGTTGGCCGGAGTCGGAGAACATCGGCGATGAACAAACGTTAATCCAGCGCACAATCCCCTCTGGTGTTTGCAGGCGATACTCGATCGCATATTCCCCGCCTTGCCGAGTATAATCCAGCCATCGGCTCAATACGCGATCGCTGTCTTCCGGGTGAATGCACTTCTCCCAACCGTCTCCTAAAAGTTGTGCCAAACTCAACCCGCAAATAGCCTGACAGCGTGGGTTTGCATAGGTGTAGCGCCCCTCAAAATCTGCAAGAAAAATGCCCGCAGGCGAACAGGAACTCAAACAGCGAAATCGTTCTTCTTGAGCTTGTAGCGCTTCTTTAGCTACTGTCAGTTCTGCTGTGCGTTCTTTGACGCGAGTTTCTAGGTTAGTGTAGGATAAAGCTAGGGCTATTTCCGCTTTTTGGCGGTCAGTAATATCGATGCCAGTTCCTATCACATATTCTACCAAACCATCGCCGTCTAAAGTCACAGTGTTACACCAAGAAATTAAGCGCTTGTCCCCATTTTTGGTTCGCCAATAATTTTGATACTCGCTGTTAAAATTTTCTACTTTTAACTGTCTAAAAATTGTTTTTACTGGCTCTACTTCTTCGGAGATTAAGAAGACATCCCAAACACATTTATTCAGCACTTCTGCTGTCGAGTAGCCTGTAGTTTTTTCGCAAGCTTGGTTAAAGCGGACAATCCGTCCTTGGTTGTCTAGGACTACAATTAAGCAAGCCGTCGTGTCAATTACTTTGGAAATAATATTACGTTCAATTTCTAGTTCTTGTTCTGCGAACTTTAAGCCAGCATACCAAGCGATAACCGCAGCGGCAAAAAGTAAGATTGCAGGAACTTCCTCGAAGAAAAAAAGTAACACAGTTGTCAGCAGTAAAGCCGTGCCGACACTAAATGTAGCAATACTGTAAGATTTAATGGGTAAGGGCAAGACCTGAAACCGACTCATTTTGGTTGACCTGTAGCGATGGCGCGATCGCACTATTGCCTATGTCGATGAAACAACCTGGTTAAAACTTAGTTAAAACTAAGTATTTATTTTTTCTATACAGAACCACATTTGTTGGCTCTGTGCCATCTTCCCAGAGACAGATTGGCAGGGGGATTTCTGCTGAATCAACTGCTATCATAGATCGAGGGACAAATTAGATAATCTAATTTCTGGGAGCAATAAACGAGTGAATCACAAGCTGGTCAAAATTATCGGATTATTTTTCGCAGCAGCCACCCTCTTTGGATTTGTCGGTTATGCGCTTCAAAATCCCAACTTCGCCAGCAGCTCAGCGATATCGATCGGCTTCCCCAATCTTACCACCGCGGCCGCCGGGGCGATCGACAACAAACGATCCCAAATCTATCTCAACGGAACTTGGCAATTTGTCCCCGCAGTTGGCAACCCCCAAAACCCCCCCGTCTCCCCAAATTGGGGTTCCATCTGGGTGCCTGGAGACTGGCAAAAAGAAAACAACGAATCCGTACCCGGAATCATCACTCGCGGCAGCGGCAAAGATTGGGAAAACTTCAACAGCAAACAACTATCAAAAGCTTGGTATCAGAGAAAAATAGACATTCCCGGCGACTGGACAAACCGCCGAATTTTTCTCGACTTAGCCAGAGTTAGCACCGATGCAGTCATCTTTGTCAACGGCATTAACTGCGGTCAAATCCCCTGGCCCTACGGCACTATTGAAATTACCAAAGCAGCCAAACC
Source organism: Microcoleus sp. M2_D5 (assembly GCF_036701935.1). Taxonomy (NCBI): domain Bacteria; kingdom Bacillati; phylum Cyanobacteriota; class Cyanophyceae; order Oscillatoriales; family Microcoleaceae; genus Microcoleus; species Microcoleus sp. M2_D5. Next base: position 6,626 of record NZ_JAUBRP010000021.1, read on the forward strand.
AGGTCAAAACACCCTATCTATTTTAGTGGTGGCAGTATCCGATGAAAAGGAAAAAGCCGTCATCATGGGCCCCACAGAAATCTACACAGAAAAATCCCAGTTGCAATCGCGGGGAATCATCGGCGAAGTACGGCTTCTGAGCCTTCCTCCAGGCCCGCTAATTAGAGACGTATTCGTCCAAACTTCCACCCGAAAAAAGCAAGTTAAATTAGATGTTGAACTCAAAGACGTTGCCCAAACCGGTCAAGTAGAAATAATAGCGCAAATGCTGGACGACAAAGGCAAAGTAGAACAAAAATTTACAGGCACTGCCAACGTTAAAGCTAAACCTATTCAAACCCTACAACTTCAGTGGAATTGGCCAAATCCCCGTCTTTGGGATATCGGGCAACCCAACCTTTACACCCTGCAATTAGAAGTAAAAGGCAGCGGCATAGACACCCAATACTACCAACCTTTTGGCTTCCGCGAATTTTGGATAGAAGGGCGCAAATTTTTCTTAAATGGAACTGAATTTCGGCTGCGACCAAACTTGCACTCCGATACTTGGCAAGGCGGGACAGTAGAAGTTGCCGATAGCCTAATTGATGGCTACGTAAAAGCCGGTTTTAACATAACAGAAATGTGGCCTTGGAATCACGACGAACGCGGTAGGTGGCACTTCCGAGAGTTATTTTCCGAAAGAGCAGACCTCAAAGGTTTTCCCATTATGGCTCCAGCTTTAGACATTAGTCCTATCGCTTGGAACGGCAAGTGGAAGAACCCCCTGTGGAACAACCGCTGGAAAGACCGAATGGTCACTGAAATGCGCCGCTACCGCAATCATCCATCAGTATTAATGTGGGCGACAAGTCCTAATTTTTTCGGCCACGCTGACGACCAAAATCCCCGTCGCATCGGCAAAAGAAAAGTAGAAGGAACTCTCAGTCCCTGGGACACCCCCCGTTTGCGGGTCAACACTCCCCTAGGTAATGACGCTATAGCTGCGATTAAATCCGCTGACCCCACCAGACCTGTGATGGTACACCAAGGCGCCCACTTCGGCGATGTTTATGCGCTGAATTCTTATTTAAATATGATTCCCTTGCAAGAACGAGAAGAGTGGATTTCTGAGTGGAGCAAAACCGGGGAAATGCCCTACATCGTAGTCGAGTTTGGGACGCCGCTGTTCACTACAATGATGCGGAACCGCAACGGTTTCGGTCAGGTGATTCTCAGCGAACCTTGGATGACAGAGTTTGCCGCCATTTATTTTGGCAAGCAGGCTTACGAGTTGGAAACTGCCGCTTATAAAGCTAAAATTCGCGAGCAATTTGTCAAGGGTCAGGAGTATCAAAACTGGCATTTAAAAAAAGAGTTAGATTTTGCCCCAGCTTTTCAAAAGTTGCAGCATTTATTCAGTACAAATACTTGGCGGAGTTGGCGGACTTGGGGAATTTCTGGGGGGATGATTCCTTGGAGTGACGGACATGGTTGGGAACTTTCCGAAGCTGGCAGAAAAAAGGTGGATATTGGAGCATTTCAACCGGGTCGCCGGGGAGTTTATTTGAAGCAAGTCTCGAATAATCTTTTGAATTATTTGCAGCCAGAAGCTTACACTGTTCATCCTGGAGGCGAGGCAATTATGAAGAATAATAGCTCGACTTTGGCTTGGATTGCTGGTGCTAGCCCGGTTTTTACTGCGAAAGATCGCAATTTGTTTGTGGGCGGGAAACTGGCAAAGCAAGTAGTGTTAATTAACGATATGCGGACGCCGCAAGAATTTTCGTTTAATTGGCGGGTTTTGGTGGGGGGAAAAGAAGTAAAAAAAGGCGAGCAAAAAGGGAAAATTAACCCGGCAGGAACGCTGTTTTTCCCAATAGAGGTAAATTTGCCAAATACCATTTCTAGCAAGGCTGACGGCGAAATTCGCTTGACTGCGCGAGTGGGCGACCGATCGCACTCTGATACATTTGCTTTCCGCGTTTTTGCCAAGCAAGCCAAAAGCAAGGATACGCTGACAATCTTCGACCCAGCGGGCAAAACATCGGCAATGTTAAAACAATTAGGTTATCAGCTTGTACCGTGGAATGGTTCGCAAGTTTCATCGCTATTAGTTATCGGTAGGGAAGCATTTTCTAGCGGGGAAAATTTGCCGGGAAGTTTAGAAAATTTTGTGCGAAACGGCGGCAAAGTAATGGTGTTTCCTCAGCCCAGGGAATGGCTGGAAAATACGGGTTTCCGGGTGGCACGCCATGTCAGCCGCCGCGTTTATCCAGTTGACAGCAACCATCCCGCAATTAGCGGTTTAGACAGTGAAGATTTGCGGGATTGGGCGGGGGAAAGCACGCTGCTTGAAGCTTATCCAGATACGATCCAAAGTGGCCCTAATTTGAGTCCGGCAAATAAACCTTGGTACGGCTGGCGTTGGGGAAATCGCGGCGGTGTCAGTAGCGCTTCAATTGAGAAACCGCACCGCAGCGGTTGGCGTCCAATTTTGGAATCTGAGTTTGATTTAGCTTATTCGCCGCTGATGGAATTGGATTACGGAAAAGGGCGGCTGATTTTAAACGAGTTGGATTTGGAAGACCATTATTCTGTAGATGCTGGGGCGGCGCAGTTACTGCAACAAATAGTGAGTTACGGGATAAATTCTCCGGTACTTGGAAAGCCGGATCAAGTGGTTTTAATTGGGGGAGATGGAGATGCCCAAAAGTTGGACAGTTTGGGGGTAATTTATCAGCGCGCTAGTTCGCTTTCTAATGATGTTGGTTTGGTGATTGTGGGGAGAGAAGCGAATCTAAAAGATGCAGATTTGCGCGGTTATTTGAATGCTGGCGGAAAGGCGTTTTTCTTGCCGCGTCAAGTTCCCGCTGCGGGTTTGGACGTGGGTTTGCAGCAAGCGCAGGATTTTGGAGGTTCGCTGGCGGTTCCGAGTTGGGATGAGGTGAAGGGGGTTAGCGCTTCAGATTTGCGATCGCGCTCTTTTTATGATACTTGGTTGATTAAGTCTGGGGGAGAAATCGGCGCTTACGGTTTGTTAAGTCGGGTAAAAGTTGGCAAGGGTGTGGCGATTTTTTCTCAGATTGAACCGGACAGTTTGAATGCGGATACTAAGACTTATTTGCGTTTTACTCGCTGGCGGCAAACCAGGGCAAATGCTCAGATTTTGGCTAATTTAGGGGCAAGTTTTAAGGCGGATAGTTCTGTGTTTAACGGTTCGAGTCGGGAGTTTTATCACTGGGATTACAGAACGGATTTTGAGAATGGGGACGATCCTTATCGGTATTATCGATGGTAGGATTTTTTAACCGCAGATTAACGCGGATTAACGCGGATTTTAGGGATGGTATTACAGGTCAAAATGTCGGCGGAAGCGCGGGTCTAGTTTGTCGGTTTTCTTTTGGTTGCAGGTGGCGCAGAGGGTTTGCAAGTTGCTGATGTCGTTGCTGCCGCCGCGCGCTAGGGGGATGATATGATCGATCGACAGTTGGGTTTCTTGTTTGGTTTTGCCGCAGCTTTGGCACTGGTATTTATTGCGGGTGAATACATATTTTCTGACTTCTGGGGGAATGGGGATTCTAGGGGTTTTAGACATGATTATTTTTAACCGCAGATGAACGCGAATTAACGCGGATGTTGGATGGATTAGTCGGCAAATAGTTCGTCATAAATGTCATTTTCCGCACTCAGCCAATCTTGATAAGCTTGGGATGCAAGCATCGGTTGAACAGATTCTTTCCCTGTTTTCAATAACAGCGCTAGGTTGAGAAGTGTTGCTAACTTATCATCTGGAAGTTGCTGGATTATTGTTAGAATTTTTTGGCGAATTTTCATAGGATTAAAGTCGCTATTTGTTGGCTATTATAGCACACTCATTCACCCTCCACCGCAACGCTATCATTTTGTCCAATTACAGGTAACAAATGCTCGTGCAACTTCATCGCCTGCAAACAACTATTAATCCCAGAAACCGCCCGATCGTACTCTTGAATCTTTTGCTCATTCTCAGCTTGCCGCCCCAGATTCCCAGCAATCTTTTCCTCCGCCTCCTGTGCCAAAGTTTGCTCCAAATAATCGCGGGCTTGACTGTATTTCTGCAAAATATCATCAGCTTGCTTTTGGGCCAGCGGCAACAAATGCTCTTTCAGGGTTTGGTTGACAGTTTGGCGGAAAGTTTGCCGAATAGTTCTAGATACTTTCGGCTCAAAATCTAGCCGCAATAATTGTCTAATTGCTGGTTGGGCGTCCACCATATTTTCGCAGTCGAAACCTTGAGAAGTTTGCTGCAATGTTTCCCGGAATTGATAAATTGAAAATGTGCCTTCGTCGTAAAAACGAGGACTTTCTCGCACGTAGCGATCGCACTCAACGCCCGCCGCATTTACCAAAGCATCAGAAACCCGCTTTGACAACTCCTCTAACTGCTGTTCAATGCCCCCATCATTCCCCAACAACCGATAGAGTAATCGATAGTATTCCGACTTGCGAACGCTATCTTTCAAATACTGGAAATAATTATCAACCAGTGACTTAGTAGCCTCTACTAAAATATCTTCCAACTGATTCGCTAAATAATAAAGCGCTTCAACTAATACAGCAATTAAAGGTGCTGTCGCATTGCGGGGATGATTCCGCAAAGTGCGCCCGTAAGCCGCCTCAACAGAAAATCCGTCTAACAATTCATCCAAGCGCCGGATCATCCGAGATTGCAGTTGGCGAAAGTCTATATCGAAAATATCGCATCTGTTCATAATCATTTCATTGACTTCTTCGGCGATATGTTCCCGAAAATCCTGTCCGACTTGCTGCAATTCTTGATTTAGTCGCAAAAGTTCCTGTGCTTTCATTGCTTCAATTTCGCGGGGCTGGCTGTCCAAATTCCGCTGAATTGTTTGGTAATGTTTCCGCAGTTGAATGCACAAATCTTCTAAATCGTCAGCTAAATTTTTGAACAGTTGCGGGCGTTTTTCTTCGGTGAGGTAACGGGTGATGGCTGTGCGAAAATCTTCGATCCCGCTATCTTGAATTAATTGAGCAATTAATGGTTGTCCTTGTTCTGCAAGAATCCGCACGTAGTTTTCATTTGGTGTTTCGTAGCTGTTCACTGAAATGCGAAATCTGCTTGGAGATAGCTTGCCGGAATTCGCACAGTAGCGATTAAATTCACTAACAAATTGCGGAGTCTCTTCACTATTACCGAAAAATTCTGAATCTAATTTATCATCTCCAGAAACTCGCCCTTGGCTGGTGGAAAATATTGTATTTAAACCAAAGCGATCGCGCCCTGTGGTACTTTTAATCAAACTCCCGTAAAATCCCAACAATCCGCTAGTTTTATAAACTCTCGCAGTATCGCGAAAGTCGGAATTAATCAGATTTTCTAAGCGCTGTCGGAGTTGCGTGTTGTACCAAGTTTCGTCGATGCGGTTGAAAATGTAAAACAGCCGATCGCGAATTCCCGGATTTCCCCGTGTTTTTTCCATCAACTCGGTTTCTTCCGTCGTCATTTCCCCAGACGAAGCTGCTTTCAAAACGCAGACAACTGCCGAAGTATCGGGGCTTTCAATCTTATCGTAAGTCAATTCTGCATCCCGCTGCACCGGCGCATCAATTCCCGGCGTATCGATAATAATATTGCCATCTTCCAGCAAGGGATGATAACAGTAATATTCCACTCGTTTGAGTACAGCACTGTTGCTACCGCGACGGGCATAACTAGCAGCTTCCTTGAGATTGGAAAAGTTAAACTGTTCCATCGAGTAGGTAGCGTTGTCGAGAGTTTGGATGCGATCGCGATTTGCCTCAAAACCTTCTAACAGCAGCATCAAAGCCTTAGCTTTTTTTGCTGTCTCGGATTTATTTTCGCCGCCTTCCTTTTCAATAATTATGTTACATCCCTGAGACAACAGCGACACTACATCTGTTTGATTAATATTAAGTTCAGTAGCTAAACCTAACTGATGGCAAAGCACAGAAGCTTGCTGGCTAATCTCAAACTCGCTCAAAAAAGTGAGAACAACGCGCTCTTTATCTGGCTCAGCAAAGGCGATATAACATTCCGTACCTGTCGCGTGTCCTTCAGCACTGTAGAGCAATTCCCGCTCCAGCAAAGCATTAATTAACATTGATTTTCCCGCACTGAAAGCGCCCGCAAACACAATTTCAAACTCAGGAGAAATTGCTTTTTTCAGAGAAGCTTGTACCGCCGTGATATCTTGTTGTCGCAAAGACGATTCCTGACGCAGCAGTTGCAGTAAAGATTCAACTTGCTCTTGCAGGTTGTTGCATTGAGGGGGCATTTGAGTCATCGGGGCAGACTGCTCCTGATTGTGGGAAAATTACCTTATTGTTAATTCTCTGCTAGTTCAGGAATAATCACAACAGTAATTTTACTTATGCGATCCGGGATTGCTGAAAGTGCGATCCTCTTCGAGGGCTGCGCTAACGGCTATTCTGGCGACAAATCCTATCGTTTACGGTTGTTTGGGAATTATTAAACCGCAGAGGCCGCAGAGGGCGCTGAGGAAGAGAAGAGAGAGATGAATAATTGCTATACCTACGGATTTGTTATTATCTATTTACAGCCAACTGGCTAAATCTGATATGTCAGTAAAATTTAGCCAAGCATCTCCTAATTTTTCGTAAACAATTAGTAGTAATATCATGTCCGGTCGAGCGAGATCGATTTTTGTAGGGGCCCGTGAGCCAACAATACCGGCCAATAATTGACTATCTCAAAAACCCGCCCCGACCGGGATATTATTGTTAATCGAGCTGACATGATATAAGGCGCGCATTATTGCGCCCCTACAAAATTAAACTGGCCCATTGCTTACTATACATTAAACCGACAAATTTTGACGCGGTTTAAAAGTCTCAACCTGCCGCAATTTTTCGTATAATTCCCGTTCCTCTTCACTAATTTCTGTGGGAATTAACACCTGAATTTCTACTAATTGATCGCCCCGATCGCCATTTCCTGTCGGATAGCCTTTGTTAGCCAGCCGCAACCGCTTTCCAGAGGTTACTCCAGGCGGCAATTTCATCTTTACCAGGCCATCCAGCGTTGGCACTTCAATATCTCCCCCCAACACCGCTTCGCTGGGACTCAGTGGCAATTCGCAGCAAATATCCGACATTTCCAATCGAAAAAATGGATGGGGAGAAACTGTGATTTTCAAATATAAATCTCCGCCGCCCATACCTTGATTTCGCAAGCGAATCCGCTGGCCTGATACCATAGCAGGAGGCAGAGTCACCTCGATCGCTCGCCCGTCTTCCAGACGAATTCGCTCGGTACCGCCCGAATAAGCCCTTTCCAAAGGCAGAGTCAGCCTGGCCTCAATGTCTCTTCTGGGTTCCCGATCGACTGTTTCCCGTCGGATTTCGCGATCGACTGTTTCCCGTCGCATTTCCCGATCGACTGTTTCCCGTCGCATTTCGCGATCGTCAAAATCCCTTCTAGGTGGGCGAGAATTAGCAACATAACTCGTTTTCTTAGAAGCCGTATTCCACGGTTCAGAGGAGGCTACTCCCGGTGCATCATTCGCTGTCGCCATCCTCACTTCTCGGCGCCTTCCGAGCACTTGGTCGAGAAATTTATTAAAATCTGAGTAATCGCTAAAATCGACATCTTCGCCCGGTTTTTTCCGGGTCGTTTTAGTATTTCCCCAAGTTTTGAAATTGGGAAGTCGCACCCCTTGCTTTCCTTGAAATCCCTTTTGTTTCCAAAATTTACTAAATTGATCGTATTGAGTTCGCTTGTCGATGTCGGAAAGAATATCGTAAGCTTCATTAATATCCTTAAACCTATCTTCAGCAGATTTATCCCCCGGATTCACGTCAGGGTGCAACTGTCTGGCTAGCCGTCGATAGGCTTTCTTAATCTCATCAGCCGTGGCATCTTTGGGCACTCCCAAAATTAGATAGTAATTGCGAAAATTCTGCATAGTTAGTCATTAGTCATTAGTTTTTAGTCATTAGTTATTAATTATTAGTCATTAGTCATTAGTCATGCTGCTTCCCTGCTTCAAACTAGGGACTAATGACTAGGGACTAATGACTAACCACTAATTACAGCCAATCGTCGTCATCATCCCAATCATCGCTTTGATTTTGATAAGGGCGAGTGGGGCGATTAGCACTGCTTCTACGATCGCCCATTCGATCGCCCATTCGATCGCCCATTCGATCGCCCATTCGATCGCCCATTCGATCGTACGAACGATCGTAGGGGCGATCGGGAATTGGATCGACAGTCGATCGCCTGTACGGTTTAGCATTGGTATAATAGCTGCTGTCATCGCTGCGCCGCTTAGTACCGTCGCCCGTAAAAGTCCGCTTCACAGACTCAAAGAAATCATCATCATCGTCATCCATCGCAAACGCGGAAACTTCCCGGCTCAAATCGTAAAGAGCATCTTGCAAATCCGAACCAACTTGGTCAACTCCCCGCTCATCGTTGCGTTCCAAACTGTCTCGCAATTCCCGAATTAAAGTTTCAATTCGCTGGCGGCTTCTTTGAGCAAACTGCATTCCGCGATCGAGCGCAACTTCTCGCAACTGCCGCTCAGCTTGATAAGCTAAAGCTTCAGCGCGATTGCGTTTTTCTACCCTTTCCCGCTGCAACTTATCAGCTTGAGCAAACTGTTCCGCATCGCGAATCATTTGATTCACTTCCTGCTGACTCAGCGTCGAAGCACCTTGCACAGTAATGCTTTGTTCCCGGCCGGTAGTTTTGTCCAAAGCAGTCACCAACAGCATCCCGTTAGCATCAATATCAAAAGCTACTTGCACCTGCGGAATCCCTCGCGGTGCCGGCGGAATTCCAGTTAGTTTAAACCGTCCCAAAGACTTATTATCTCTGCCTAATTCCCGTTCCCCTTGGATTACGTGAATTTCTACCACAGTTTGGTTGTTTTCAGCAGTAGAAAAAATGTCCGATCGCCTGACGGGAATAGTAGTATTCCGAGGAATCAGTTTTTTCATCACCCCGCCGATAGTTTCCAAACCCAGCGACAGCGGCGTCACGTCCAACAACAGCACATCGCGGACATCCCCACCCAAAATACCCGCTTGAATTGCCGCACCCACCGCCACAACTTCATCTGGATTCACATTTTGATTCGGTTCTCGATCGATCAGGTTGCGAACAACTTCCTGCACCAAAGGAATGCGAGTCGAACCGCCGACCAGCACAACTTCATCAATGCGAGAAGGACTCAAACTTGCATCAGCCAAAGCTTGTTTCACCGGCCGCCGCAGCCGCTGCACCAAATCCGTGCACAGCCCCTCAAATTGACCGCGAGTCAAGCGCGTTTCCAGATGCAAAGGCCCGTCTTCGTTCGCATCGATAAACGGCAAATTAATCTCCGTGACACCGACTCCCGACAGCTCAATCTTGGCTTTTTCTGCCGCTTCGATCAATCGCTGCAAAGCTTGGCGATTTTTCCGCAGATCGATTCCTTCTTTTTCTAAGAATTGATCTGCCAACCAATCAACAATTTTGGAGTCAAAATCATTGCCGCCCAATTGAGTGTCGCCGCTAGTTGCTTTGACTTCAAATACTCCATCTCCCACGTCTAAAATCGACACATCAAAAGTACCGCCGCCCAAATCAAACACTAAAATAGTTTGACTTTCTCGCCTCTCCAAACCGTAAGCCAAAGAAGCCGCCGTCGGCTCATTTAAAATCCGTTTGACTTCAAGTCCAGCAATTCGTCCCGCATCCCGCGTCGCCTGCCGCTGCGAGTCGTTGAAATAAGCGGGAACAGTAATTACAGCCCCCGTCACCTCTTGTCCCAGATAGCGGCTGGCTTCATCGGCCAGTTTCCGCAAAACCATCGCCGAAATTTCCTCTGGGGCAAAATCTTTTTTCAGGCGGGGACACTTGATTTTGATGTTCCCGTTTTCGTCGCGGCGAGTTGTGTAAGGGACGCGCTTTGCTTCTGGAGTCAGTTCGGTATATTTGCGTCCGATGTACCGCTTGACGGCGTAAAAGGTGTTTTGCGGGTTGAGAACAGTCTGGCGTCGGGCCATCTGTCCCACCAGGCGTTCTCCTTCCTTTGTGAAAGCGACTACCGAGGGAGTTGTCCGCATCCCTTCTGCATTGGCAATCACAACCGGTTTGCCGCCTTCCATGACGGCTACTACTGAGTTTGTTGTTCCGAGGTCAATGCCAACTACTTTACCCATGCGTCTGTTGTCTCCTGTGGCGTTGTGTGTAACTTTTTCAATATAAGCGTTAAGTATGATTGCACTTATTGTACCGCGTCGAGAAGCGGGGGCTGCAGGGGGATTGCCTCACCTGCGGTTCAGGTTGCTGGGTGTGGTTGGGTGCGATCGACCTTTTTTCGATACGGTTTGGCGCAGCAACCGAGAAGCAAATTGATTAGAACTCATATCTTGCACCATTCTCAAGAACAGGCTTTTCGGCCTGTTCCACAAGAACATTGAATTTTTGTGGAACAGGCCGAAAAGCCTGTTCATAAAAGCATAATTGATAATGGTGCAAGATATCAGTTAGAATGGAGAGCAAAAGTTATACCTATCATTAACAGAGAGGTAGCCTGAATGACCGGATTAGAAGTATTGCAGTCAGTTGAGTTTCTCAAGATAAAAGACCAAGCAGTTAAAGATAAATGGGATGAAGATTGAGGTTATTACAAGTAGGAAATACGCACGGGTGGTCAGAAACCGGGTTTTTTTACGAAAATCTTTCGCACTCACCCACAGATTCGGTAAAAAACCCGGTTTCTTGGGCATAGATGCGTAAGTCCTGACAAGATTAATTTTCACTACAAACTTAAGGAGACAAGAGTTATGCAAAGTATTAAAGTACGATCGCGCGTCGGATCAGACGGGATGTTGCATTTGCAAGTCCCGGTTGGGATAAAAGATACAGATTTAGAAGTTATTGTAGTTTTCCAGCGCATAGCACCAGCAACTGAGGCTAAAAAACCGGAAGATTTAGGCTGGTCGCCCGGTTTTTTTGAGACAGTAATAGGAAGTTGGGAAGGAGAACCGCTTGTTCGTCCCGATCAGTTGGAATATGAAATCCGGGAAGAATTGCTGTGATTTATCTTTTAGACACCAATACTTGCATCCGTTTGTTAAATCCAGACCGCAACTCATCGGTATCTCGCCGACTAGCAATGATTCGGTCAGGTGATGTAGCAATATGCTCTGTAGTTAAAGCAGAACTTTACTGGGGTGCTTTTAAAAGTTCTCGTCAAGATAGCAATCTAGCTAGACTAGAACGTTTTTTCAATGAGTTTGTAAGTTTGCCTTTTGATGACCAGTCTGCCCTAATTTACGGTCAAATTCGCGCTCAACTAGCTGCATCTGGAACACCAATTGGCCCTAATGACCTCTTGATTGCCTCTATTGCTATTGCCAACAACCTCATTCTTGTAACTCACAATACCCGCGAGTTCAGCCGCGTTGAGGGTTTGCGTCTGGAGGATTGGGAGATAGAGGCATGAGTTAGATGTATCGAGTTCGCCTCTAATCAAAATCAAAAGCTCGATCGCAAAAACACCTACAATCCAAATAAAACTATGAAATTCACCTTAGATATAGAAAACAATCCCGCAGGCTGGCCGGATCACACTCAATTACCAGAATCCGACGGTACTTTTGTGAAAAACTTTCAAGAACATCCCCAAAGCATCCTGCTAACAGATTCAATTACTCCCGTTTTGCAGAGAATTCACGCTGACGGTAACTACTGTATCGGTCAAGACAGCGGCATTTATTGGCGATTAACTGAGCCGCTAGAACGGGGTGCAGAAGCGCCCGATTGGTTCTACGTGCCCAATGTCCCGCCCGCACTAGACGGTCAATTGCGCCGTTATTATGTGATGTGGCAAGAGTTTGTAGCACCGTTAATCGTATTAGAATTTGTTTCGGGAAATGGTGCAGAAGAACGGGATAGAACGCCTTTGTTGCGGACTGAAAAACAGGAAACTAAACCAGGAAAATTCTGGGTTTATGAAAATGCGATCCGTCCCGCATTTTATGGAATTTATGAAGTCAGAAAAGCTAGCGTTGAAGTCTACAGTCTGATTCAAAATAGATATGAATTAGTCGCAGCAAACGATCGCGGTCATTATCCGATTCCACAGTTAGGAGTGGAATTGGGAATTTGGCAAGGTACTTATCAAAATGTTGAGTTACCTTGGTTGCGCTGGTGGGATAGTCAAGGGAATCTGTTGTTATCGGGGGCTGAAAGAGCCCAACAAGAGCGGGAAAGAGCCGATCGCGAACAGGAAAGAGCTCAACAAGAGCGACAAAGAGCCGATCGCGCCCAACACCAATTAGAGCAATTGCGCGCTCAATTGCGATCGGCTGGAATTGAACCGGAATTGTGAATTGGAGTGCATCTCAATTTGGGAAGGGCGCGGGGGCAAAAAACCCGGTTTCTGCGTGAATATTTGTAGAAATAATCGACAATTTTTGGAAGAAACCGGGTTTTTTTCGTAAGTCCTAAAGAAGTCGGGTATCTAATAATCATCACAGAGGAAACCAAGTGCCGCGCATTTTTGACAACATCGAACAATCGCTGCTACCCGCATTGCGAGACACCATTAAACTCTCCTATCGGGCAGATTTTTGCGTTGGCTATTTCAATCTCAGAGGATGGCGGAGAATTGGCGATTTAATCGAAGCATACGTGGGAAATCAAGGAGCCTGCTGCCGCCTTTTGGTGGGAATGCAAAGTTTGCCCTCCGATGAATTGAATGCTAGTTTTAGCCTGATTTCCCATCACCGGGGGATTGACAATAATGCCATTATTCGGCTCAAAAAACGGATGGCTGAGGAATTTCGCCAGCAGTTGACAATAGGATCTCCGAGTGATATCGACGAGCAGGGCTTACGCAGGTTGAGCTATCAGATTAAAACCGGAAAAGTTATTGTTAAATTATTTCTAGCTTATCCCCTGCACGCTAAGCTGTATCTCGTTCACCGTCACGATCCAAACAGCCCAATTGTAGGTTTTTTGGGTAGCAGCAATCTGACTTTATCGGGACTGTCAAAACAAGGGGAATTGAATATTGATATTTTAGATTTTGATGCTTGTAATAAGTTGCAAAAATGGTTTGACGATCGCTGGGAAGAATACGGCTGTGTTGATATTTCCAAAGAACTTGCAGAAATTATCGATCGCAGTTGGGCGAGATCCGAACTAATTCCACCTTATCACATCTATCTCAACATTGTCTATCATTTGTCCCGCGAGGCGATCGCAGGTATTGCTGAGTTCCAGATTCCCCGCGCTTTTAAGGGTTTATTTAAATTTCAAGAAGAAGCCGTTAAGCTAGCCGCCCGTCACATTACCAGACGGGGAGGCGTGATTATTGGCGACGTTGTAGGCTTGGGTAAAACTTTAGTCGGTACGGCTATTGCCAAAATTTTACAAGAAGATTGTCTCTTGGAAACACTGATTATTTGTCCCAAAAACTTGGTAAAAATGTGGCAAGAGTATGCAGACAAATATCGCCTGCTTGCAAAAGTCTTATCCATCAGTCTGGTACAGCAAGAATTGCCAGAATTGCGCCGCTATCGAGTTGTGTTAATTGATGAAAGTCACAACCTCAGAAACCGCGAAGGCAAGCGATATCGCGCGATTCAAGAATATATTGCCATCAACGAAAGTAAATGTATTTTGCTTTCAGCAACTCCCTACAACAAAACCTATTTAGATTTATCTTCTCAGTTGCGGCTGTTTATTCCTGAAGACCAAAATTTAGGATTGCGGCCCGAAGCTTTGCTCAATCAATTGGGCGGAGGCAGTCAAGGAGAGTTAGAATTTATGAAGCGGCATCAATGTTCCGTGCGCTCTTTAGCTGCTTTTGAAAAAAGCGAACATCCCGACGATTGGCGAGATTTGATGAAGCGCTACATGGTGAGGCGAACTCGCTCGTTTATCAAAGAAAATTATGCGGAAACTGATGCAGAGGACGATCGCAAATATCTAGAATTTGCCAATGGCACCCGTTCCTATTTTCCCTCGCGCCTTCCCAAAACCATTAAGTTTTCCTCGGAAAGTTCCACAACCAACTCCCAGCTTGACTTTGAGGAAATTGTCGAAGTCATCAACGCCCTAAATCTGCCCCGTTACGGGCTGGGAAATTACATCGCCAAAAAACCCAAACAACAGCCGACTGAAGCAGAGCAGCGACAGTTAAATGCCCTATTCCGTGGCGGTCGCCGGTTAATGGGATTTTCGCGGACAAATCTGTTTAAACGGCTAGAAAGCAGCGGCAGTGCCTTTATTCAGTCGATCGAGCGGCACATCCTGCGGAATTTTATCTATTTATGTGCGATCGACCAAAACTCCGATATCCCGATCGGCACTCAGGATGCAGAATTGTTAGATACCAGCAACAGCGATGAAGACGCTGATTCAGTAGTGATGAGCAGTTTTGATAGCGAAGAAACCGAAGACGATTCGGGCGAACTCTTAGATATCGAAGCCGAATTGCTGTTAAGCGAAAAGAGTTTTAAACAGCGCGCAGAAGTAGTTTATGGAGAATATAAAACCCGCTACCAGCGCAGGTTTAAATGGTTGAAAACAGACTTTTTTGATAGCAAGAAGTTAAAACGGGATTTGCTAGCAGATGCCCGCTGTTTAATTGAAGTATTGCAAACTTGCGGTGCATGGCATTCTCAACCCGATGAAAAATTAGCAGCTTTGGTGACATTGCTCGCAGAAACTCACCCGAATGAGAAGGTACTAATTTTTACTCAATTTGCCGATACAGTCCGCTATCTAACTGATAATTTAACCAAGCTAAATATTGCGGGAGTTGCAGCAGTCACAGGCAAATCAAAAGACCCCACCGAACTCACATTTCGGTTTAGTCCGACTAGCAACGGCAAGCGGGATAAAATCTCCCCAGAACAAGAATTGCGAATCTTAATTGCCACCGATATTCTGAGTGAAGGTCACAACTTGCAAGACAGTGCAATTATCGTTAATTATGACTTACCTTGGGCAATTATTCGCTTGATTCAGCGGGCGGGAAGAGTGGACAGAATCGGACAAACAGCCGATCGCATTTTGTGCTATTCTTTTTTGCCAGACGAAGGAGTCGATCGCATCATCAACCTGCGCGAAAGACTGCGCCGGCGGTTGCAAGAAAATGCCGAAGTTGTCGGAACCGACGAGACATTTTTTGAGGACGATTCACCGCAAGTAATTCTCGATATTTACAATGAAAAATCCGGGATTTTAGATGGCGAAGAAGATGCCGAAGTTGACTTAACATCGGAAGCTTTTCAAATTTGGAAAAATGCCACAGACAACAACCCAATTTTGAAAAAAACCATTGAGTCAATGCCCAATGTAGTTTATTCAACTCGCAATCACACTCCCGCACCCTTGCAGCCCGAAGGAGTTTTATTGTACATGAAAACCGCCGAGGGAAATGATTCATTAATTTGGGTCGATCGCGATGGCAATAGCGTCACTCAATCGCAACTCGGAATCTTAAGAATTGCCGCCTGCGACGAAGCGACACCAGCAATTCCCAGAGACAAACAGCATCACGAATTAGTCACAAAAGGTGCAGAGTTGATAGCAGAAGAAGAGCAAAATGCGGGCGGACAATTGGGCAGACCTTCCGGGGCAAGATTCCGCACCTATGAACGTTTGAAGAGTTACTTTAAGGAAATGAATGGTACAATATTTGCATCCGAGGAATTGTCAAAAGCAATCGATGAAATTTACCGCTATCCCCTGCGCCAGTCGGCAATTGACACGTTAAATCGGCAGTTAAAAAGCGGGATTGGCGATCGGGCATTAGCAGAATTAGTTGTAGGATTGAGAATGGACGATCGTTTTTGTATAGTCAGTGAAGATGGAGATAAGCGGGAACCAATGATTATTTGTTCTTTAGGCTTGTTCCAGGATGTATAATTCGACTACGCCAAGAAACCGGGTTTTTTCCGAGATTTAAGATTATCAACCAGTATTCTCGCAAAAACCCGGTTTCTGATTTCTCGACTACGCCAAGAAACCAGTATTCTCGCAAAAACCCGGTTTCTGATTTCTCGACTACCCCAAGAAACCGGGTTTTTTCCGAGATTCAAGATTATCAACCAGTATGCTGGAAAAAACCCGGTTTCTGATTTCTCGACTACGCCAAGAAACCGGGTTTTTTCCGAGATTTAAGGCTATCAACCAGTATGCTGGAAAAAACCCGGTTTCTGATTTCTCGACTACGCCAAGCAAGAAACCGGGTTTTTTCCTAGATTCAAGGCTATCAACCAGTATGCTGGAAAAAACCCGGTTTCTGATTTCTCGACTACGCCAAGAAACCGGGTTTTTTCCTAGATTCAAGGCTATCAACCAGTATGCTGGAAAAAACCCGGTTTCTGACTACCCGCGATCTAATATTATGCCACAAACACTCGAACAATCCCGCCAACTCCTCCAAGACTTTGAATTCAACAAACTATTCGTCCAAAAACTCGGTTGGGATAATCCATCTTCCCGCAAAACCCTACCTGTAGAAATAGAAGGCGAGACTTATTCCCAAACAGCCATCGCCCAACTTAATGGAGTAGTTGTATATGAAATTACCAGCGCTAGCGGAAATATCCCCAACAGCCCCGAAAGACTGGCAATTTATCGCGAAATCGTCCAAATTTCCGCCGAAAATCTGTTGATTTTTATTGATTCAAACCGCACCAAATGTCTCTGGTATTGGGTGAAGCGCGAAGGTACAAAACTTTATCCCCGCGACCACGTATACGTGAAACGGGAACCCTGCGATTTGCTGCTGAGTAAAGTTACAGCTTTAAAAGTTGATTTAGAAGAATTAGAAAAGCTTTCGGTGATTGATGTCGCCCAAAAATTGCAGGCTGGGTTGGATGTCGAACAAGTTACTAAGAAGTTTTTTGAAGAGTTTAAACAGCAACACGTTGAATTTTTGAATGTGATTCGCGGCATTGACAAAGAAACAGACAGGCGCTGGTATACTTCGGTTTTACTCAACCGCTTGATGTTTGTTTATTTTTTGCAGCGCAAAGGGTTTATCGACAGCGGCAAAATCCTGTATTTGCAGGAAAAGTTAGCCGAAAGCAAGCAGCGGGGAACCGATTTGTTTTACTCGGAATTCTTGAAAACACTGTTTTTTGAGGGATTTGCTAAGCCACAACACGAACGAACTTCTGAGGCTGAAATGCTTATCGGCGATGTTAAATATTTGAATGGCGGACTGTTTCTAGAACATCCCATAGAACAAAATTATCCGAATATTGCTATACCCGATGCTGCTTTTGAGAAAATCTTCGATTTATTTGGCCGCTATTCTTGGAATCTCGACGATACGGTGGGTGGGAAGGAAAACGAAATTAATCCGGCGGTTTTGGGATACATCTTTGAGAAATACATCAACCAAAAAGCCTTTGGCGCTTATTATACCAGGCCGGAGATTACTGAATATTTGTGCGATCGCACAATCAACAAACTCATCCTCGATAGAGTTAATGAGGGCGGGCACGGGGGCACCGCCCCTACCTTTGAAACCATCACCGAACTCCTCACCAATCTCGACGCAAATCTCTGCCGCCGCCTGCTAGAAGAAATCCTCCCAAACCTCACATTATTAGACCCAGCCTGCGGTTCCGGCGCGTTTTTAGTCGCAGCGATGAAAACGCTGATTTACATCTATTCAACAATTATCGGTACAAGCAAGTTTTTAACCGACCATCATCTCAACGACTTACTAAAAACCATCGAAAAAGAGCATACTTCACTCAACTATTATATCAAAAAAAAGATTATCAGCGACAACCTCTACGGCGTGGATATCATGCCCGAAGCAGTGGAAATTGCAAAATTGCGACTGTTTTTAGCCTTAGTTTCGGCCGCGCACGATGTCAGCGAATTGGAACCGCTGCCGAATATTGACTTTAACATTATGTCTGGCAATTCCTTAATTGGATTGATTCGCGTGGATGAGACTGGGTTTGATTCTGTAGGAGATTCGCTGCAAGGAAATCTGCTGCAAACTTTGGCTGCCAACAATTACAAAGCAATCTTAGCAGACAAAAATAAATCGGTAGATTTGTACAAAAAACACGCTTTTCAGTCCGGGGAACAGGAAGGAACTTCTCAAGAATCGCGCTTGTTAAATTTGCGGACTCACATCGAAAAGTTAAATCGAGAGTCGCAGGATAAATTGAATAAGTTATTGTTGGATGAGTTTAGTCAGCGCTTGGGAATTAAGTATGAAGAGGTGCAGTTAGCCGGGAAACCGAAGAAACGAGTTTTAACTATTGATGATATTGCCAATTTGCAACCGTTTCACTGGGGATATCACTTTGACAGAATTTTAGAACGCGGTGGATTTGATGCGATTATTACCAATCCACCTTGGGAAATATTTAAGCCAAATGCGAGAGAGTTTTTTGTGCAGCATAACGAACTAGCAAAAAAAAGCAAGATGGATATCAAAACTTTTGAAAAAGAGCAAAATAAAATTCTGCAAAATCCTGAAATTGCTGAAACTTGGTTAAAATATCAGAGTGAATTTCCTCATGTTAGTGCTTACTACCGTTCGGCAGAACAGTACAAAAATCAGATTTCAATTGTTAACGGTAAAAAGTCTGGCACTGATATTAACTTCTACAAGCTGTTTCTAGAACAATGTTTTAACCTCTTACGCCCGAATGGCGAGTGCGGCATCATCATTCCTTCTGGAGTTTATACGGATTTGGGAACCAAGCAACTGCGGGAAATGTTATTTGTGCAGACTGAGATTGATTCACTGTTTGGGTTGTCGAATGAAAGGTTTATTTTTGAAGGAGTGGATCACCGTTTCAAGTTTTGCTTGCTTACCTTTGAGAAAGGTAAAAGTACAGAGTCATTTCAAGCTGCTTTCCGCATCAATCCGCGAGAAGCGATTCGGGTGGACAAACTCGATACTTTTCTGAACAATCAAGATGAATGTATTGAGATTTCTGTTAATTTAATTCGTCGCTTGTCTCCCGATTCTCTGTCGGTGATGGAGTTTAAAAATGAGGGAGATATTCGGATTGCTGAGAAAATGCTGCAATTCCCTTTGCTGGGCGAACAGATTGAGGGGAAATGGAATCTGCGACTAACTGCGGAATTTCACATGACTAATGACAGTAATTTATTCAAGCAAGAACCAGGGAAAGGGAGACTGCCACTTTATGAAGGTAAAATGATTCATCAGTTTACTCATCTATACGCTGAATCGAGGTATTGGGTGGATGAAGCGGAAGCGAGAAAGGCTTTGTTGGGAAGGAATGGTGTAGATAACGGTCAAAAATTGGATTATCAGTGTTACCGTTTTGCATATCGTGCAATTGCTAGCAGCACAAATGCTCGAAGCCTTATTGGTACAATACTGCCTAAAAATGTTTTTTGTGGCAATTCTCTCAATATTGCATCCCCTCTTCAAGACAATCAGGATACACTATTCGTTAACGCTTTTTTGAACAGTTTTTGTATAGATTTTGCCTTGCGTCAAAAAGTGTCGTCAAACATTAATATGTTCTACATATATCAACTTCCTGTACCGCGATTAACAACTGGTGACAAATACTTCGCCGACATCGTACAGCGCGCCGCCAAACTGATCTGCACTGCCCCAGAATTTGACGAATTAGCCGCAGAAGTCGGCTTAAACTCCCACCGAGAAGGCGTTACCGATGAAACACAACGGGCTCAATTGCGAGCCGAATTAGACGGCATCATCGCCCACCTTTACGGATTAACCGAAACAGAATTTGCGTATATTTTGACTACTTTTCCCATCGTCCCCGAAGCCGTCAAAGAAGCAGCATTAGCGGCCTATCGCACCTTTGCGGCATAACCGGCGAACCTGAAATCATCCATTTCAGGACTTATGCACTCCAACCAAAGAAACCGGGTTTTTTACCGAATCTGCGGGTGAAAACCCAAGATTTTCGCAAAAACCCGGTTTCTGAACCGCAGTTTGTGGCAAAGAAACCGGGTTTTTTACCGAATCTGCGGGT